>CAJLVH010000019.1 GCA_905210055.1 uncultured Enorma sp.
GGGAGGCACGGCGTCCAGTCGCCGTATCATCGCGCCCCCCGACCGCCCAAGAAGAACTCCCCCGTGCCCATCATCATCGCGGGCGTCGTCATCGCTGCGGTGGTCGCGGTGATCATCTTCTTCGTCGTTCCCACCGTAGGCAAGTTCTTCTCCGCATCTGAGGAGCCAACGGTAGAGGCGGGCATCGAAGTCGAGATCAACATCCCCGAGGGGGCTTCGGGCGATCAGATTGCCCAGATCCTCGCAGAGAACCACATCATCGAAGATCCCAAGGTCTACTACGCCACCGTCCGTGAGATGCAAGCCGACATGCTCATCAAACCCGGCGACTACCGCTTCACCACGCTGCAAGATCCGAATGAAGTCGTGCAGCAGCTCATCGACGGTCCGAACGTCGTGGGCGTCACGCTCACCATCCAAGAGGGCCTTACGGTCGAGCAGACGGCGCAGCGCGTCGAGGAGACCTACGGCATCCCCGCCGATGAGTTCCTCGCGCAGGCCAAGGCGTCGAACTACGCGGCCGATTATCCGTTCTTGGAGGGTGCTTACAACGATTCGCTCGAGGGCTATCTCTATCCCAAGACCTATAGTCTGGGCGAGTCGCCTACGTCGGACGAGATCATCCGCGCCATGCTCGACCAGTACGAGGTCGAGACGGAAGGGCTCGGTCTCGAGGAGGGGGCGAACGGCCTCACTGCACAGGAGATCATGTCGCTCGCATCGCTCATTGAGCGCGAGACGGCCGTCGCCGATGAGCGCCCGCTCGTTGCGAGCGTCATCTACAACCGTCTAGACCAGGGCATGCCGCTGCAAATCGACGCTGCGATCGTGTATGCCCGCGGCGGCGGATCGGACCCGGTGACCTACGACGACCTCGAGATCGATTCTCCCTACAACATCTACAAGAACACCGGCCTCACTCCCGGCCCCATCTGCAGCCCGAGCGTCTCGTCCATCGAGGCCGCGCTCAACCCGGCAGATACCTCGTACCTCTACTACGTGCTCTCACCCGAAGGTGACGGCACGCATAACTTCAGCGAGACCTACGATGAGTTCCTTAAGAACAGCGAAGCGTATAGCGAGTCCCTGTCATGAGCCTCTTTTCACCCGACCGATATGTCTCCTCGGTAGACCGCATCGACCTCGATGAGCTGTGGGAGCGCGGGAAGCGCGCGATCCTCCTCGATCGCGACAACACGCTCGTTCCGCGCGACCGTGAAACGGCGCCAAACGAGGTTGCCGCGTGGCTCGATCGTGCGCGCGAAAAGGGGTTTCGCCTGTGCATGGTCTCGAACAACTGGCATCGCGACCAGGTTATGCGCTCGGCGCGCGAGCTCGGGCTCGAGGCGATCAGCCACGCTATGAAGCCCGCACCCTTTGCGCTTTCTGCCGGCCTCAAGCGCACGGGCGTACGCAAAGCGGAGGCGGTCATGGTCGGCGATCAGCTCTATACCGATGTGTGGGCAGGCAACTTCGCAGGCATCGACACAATTCTCGTCAAGCCGCAGACGACGGTCGACCTGTGGTACACGCAGATCTTTCGCATCTTCGAGCGGCGCGCGCTGCGCGACCTGACCTGCGAGGAGTAAGGCTCGATGACGAGGGGCGACGATGCCTGTCGCGTGGATAAGCGCGGCTGCGACCATATCTTCTTCATCGGATTCCTCGGTGCCGGGAAGTCGACGCTCGCGCGCAATCTGGGGCGCATGTTCCGTCGGCGCTACGTCGACACAGACCGTCTCGTCGAGCGACGTGCCGGCATGCCCATCTCGGAAATCTTCGATGTGAAGGGGGAGAATGGGTTCCGCGCGCTCGAGACCTCGGTCTTGGCCTCGCTCGAGGCGAAACGGAGTCTTCTCGTCTCGTGCGGAGGCGGGATCGTGGAGACATCCGACAACATAGACCTCATGCGGCGCATGGGCTATTGCGTCTACCTCGACGGGGATCTCGACGATTCCCTTCGACAGATTCGCTCACTCGAGAACCGGCCGGATTTCCGCTCGACTGAGCATGCCGCCGAGCTGTTCCGGCATCGCCGTCCGCTTTACGAGGCGGCTGCCGATCTCACCCTCGATATCCGTGGGCGCACCTTCAAAGAGGTATCCTATCTGTGCGCCGAGATGCTTTTGGAGCGTGGTCTGCTGTGACGATCAAGCGTCAGATTCTTAATTTCAACCAGCATACGGTCGATGTCCGCATGGGTTCAGAGATCATGGATGAACTGCCGAGGCTGATCGCCTCCGCGGTGGGCAAGCCCAGGCGCGCCCTGCTCGTTACGTCCGATGCAGGAGTGGCTGAACGAACGGAGGAAGTGCGGCGCGCGCTCATCGACGCCGGGTTCGCAGTCCAAACATATGCTCCTGTCACCTCTGTGGATGTTGGCATCGCCTCGGTCGATGCCGCGCAGGGGTTCTTCGGGGCACTCGAAGAAGCGAACATCACGAACGATGATCTTGTTTTCGCACTTGGCTCCTATGAGCTCTGCTCGCTTGCTGCGTTCTGCGCGCGGCTCTGGCGCGGCGGCTGCGCCTCGGCGCTCATGCCGATGGGGCTCGACGGCATGGTGCTACTCGCGACCGAGATGCACCCGCTTGTAGCGGGTTTTGTACCCGATGCCGTTTCATTCAAGGCCGATCCCACCATGGTGCTTTGCGACCTCTCGCTGCTTCCCGTTATGGAACGCGAGCATCTGCTCGTAGGCTACGCGCTTATGGCAGGCGCAGCCATGGCCGAGGGGAAGAAGACCTGGACGAATCTGTGCGAGCAAGCGGCTGCCTTGGCTTCGGGCGATGAGCTCGCGGTGAAGGAAGCTCTCTCGGCCGCGCAGGTTGCCCGGCGAAACGTCCTCAAGTCACCGAATCCGTCCGCTCGCCATGCGCTCGAATACGGTCGTACCGCTGCGCGCGCCCTCGCAAGCTGCGTCGAATCTGATACCCCTGCCTCTGTGCTTCTGGCAGAAGGCATGCGCTTCGAGGCGCGTCTTGCCGTCGATGCGGCAGGGCTCGACCCGGAGCTCGTGTTCGACCAGGATGACCTGCTGTTCGACCTCGGTATCGAGGAGGCGTCCCTTACCCTCGACGCGGAAGCCCTTGCGAATGCCATGCGTGAGGTGCATGCACGGTACTCGAATCGCTTCCTGCTCCCGCTGCCTAAGTCGGCCGGCATGATCCGTCTCACGTCCGTCTCAGACGAGATTCTGGAGCGTCACGCCGCCGCCTACGCCGCCTCGCTATGCTCTGAGTGATACACTCCGCCCTGGACTTAGAATCTCCCTTACCGGCCGGAAATTCACACCGGAGAACCGGGGTTTGCCGTTGCGGTTTGGGGTATGCTGTCTTTTGGCCTCACTTTGGCCGTACGGGTCTTGATAGGAAAGAAGGATGAGTATGTCTGAGGTTGTTTCCGGTCCGGCAGGACGTATCGCGCGCGTGCGCGCGCTTATGGAGGAGCGCGGCTACGATGCGGTCGTAATTCGCGACGAAGCTAACCTCCGCTGGCTCACCGGCGCGGAGGGCGTGTTCGATTTCACCGGCGAGCTGCCGCACGCGGGCGTCATCACGAGCGACGCTTGCTTTCTGCACACTGATTCGCGCTACTACAACTCCTTCGTCGAGCGCATGCCGAAAGACAGCCCTTGGAAGCTCGACATGGACGTCATCGCCATCCCCAAGTGGGTTGCCGAGCGCGTTCGCGATGGTCGTTGCCGTGCGCTCGCCGTCGAGGATACCATGGAGCTCTCGTTCTACACGGGGCTCGTGCGCGCGCTCGAGGATGCCTCCATCGCTGTCCCGATCGCCCAGATGCACGGGGACCTGCGCCTCATGCGTGCCGTAAAGGACGCCGAAGAAGTTGAGCTTATGCGTCGCGCGCAGGCGATCACCGATGCCGCTTTCCAGCATATGCTCTCGTACATCAAGCCCGGTTTGACCGAGAAGGAGATCAAGCTCGAGCTTGAGAACTTCATGTTCAGCCAGGGTGCCGACAGTCTCGCGTTCACCTCGATCGTTGCCTCCGGCCCCAACGCCGCGAATCCGCATGCCATCGCGAGCGACCGCGTGGTCGAGCGTGGCGATTTCGTCCTCATGGATTACGGTGCGGGCTACCATGATTACAAGTCCGATATGACTCGAACCGTGTGCGTGGGCGAGCCGAGTGCCAAGCAGCTCGAGATCTATGAAATTGTGCAGCGCACCCACGAGGAGTGCGCGAAGGCGGCGCACGCCGGCGTTGACGGCAAGGAGATCCACGAACTTTCGCGCAAGATCATTGCGGATGCGGGCTACGGCGCGTACTACGGTCACGGCCTTGGCCATGGCGTGGGCATCGATATCCATGAGCTGCCGGTCTTCGGTCGCACGAGCAATACGGTCGAGGAGGGTGCCGTCATCACCATCGAGCCGGGCATCTATCTTCCCGGCGAGTTCGGTGTGCGCCTGGAGGACTTCGGCCTCATTACCAAGGACGGCTTTGAGCCCTTCACCCAGAGCCCGCACGAGCTGCAGATCATCGACTGCTAGCCGCAGCGTTTGCTCTGCGACGTGTATATTTCGCATGTACCTGCGCTATCGCTCTCGAAAGAGTATACTTTGTACGTTATAGCTGAAGGGGAACGTGAAGTCCCGTAAAGGCAAGAAAGGCGATTCATGGCAACCATTACCACCGCAGATTTCAAGAACGGCATCGGCCTGCGCATCAAGGATAAGGTGTGCACCATCGTCGAGTTCCAGCATGTGAAGCCCGGCAAGGGTGGCGCGTTCGTTCGCTACAAGACCAAGGACATCAAGACCGGCCGCGTCGTCGAGCAGACCTGCAACGCTGGTACGAAGTTCGAGAGCGTCATGCTCAGCACCCGTGAGATGCAGTACCTCTACAACGACGGCAACGACTACATCTTCATGGACAACGAGACCTACGAGCAGGTGCCCGTGTCCGATGAATTCATCGGTGACAACGCCAAGTGGCTCAAGGAGAATGACGTCTGCCAGCTGCTCTATGCCGACGACGAGCTCATGGGCGTGAACCCCCCGATGTTCATCGAGGTTCAGATCACCCAGACCGACCCCGGCTTCAAAGGCGACACCGTTCAGGGCTCCACGAAGCCCGCGACCATCGAGACGGGTGCCGTCGTTCAGGTTCCCATGTACCTCAACGAGGGCGAGACCATCAAGATCGACACCCGCGACGGAAAGTTCGTTTCCCGCGTCTAGCGCTTTCTTCAAGCAGAAATGAGGGACCCATGGCTCAGGAGATCTACATTTCGGGTATCGGCATCGCGCCCGAGGTCATCGGTGCTGTCGTGACCCGCGCCGTCGAAGAGGTCGAGGGCATCGCATCGGTGGGCGTGAAGGATCTTGCGACGAACCTCGTCTCGATGTTCCAGTCGCGCTCTGCACCCGCGGCTCCCGCCGTCGAGGCCGAGGTCGTCAACGACCAGCTTGCGCTCACGGTGCACGTCGTCGTGTTCTTCGGCTATCCCTTCAAGAAGCTCGCGGAGGCCGTGCGCGCTGCCGTCGCGCATGTGATCGACGCCCAGGTGGGCGTTGAGGTCGCGCGCGTCGACGTGTGCATCGACGGTCTCGTGTTCCCCAAGGAGTAAGTGTGAGCCTGAAAGTCGAGCGCGGGCGCACGCTCGCGCGCAGTCAGGCGTTGCAGCTGCTGTTCCAGGCAGAGGCTCGCCGGCTTTCTGTGGACGATGTTCTTGCGGGCGACTTCCTCATCTCGAAGGGTCCGCTCGATCCCTATGCCGAGGAGCTCGCGCGTGGGACGTATGAGCATATCGCGCAGATTGACCCTATCCTGCAGCGGGTGGCCGAGAACTGGGCGCTTTCGCGCATGCCTGGCGCCGACCGCAACTTGTTGCGCCTCGCCGTGTACGAGCTGCGGTTCTCTTCGAACGATATCGACGATGCCGTCGTGATCAACGAGGCCGTTGAGCTTGCGAAGGCATACGGCACCGACGATTCCTCGAGCTTCGTGAACGGCGTGCTCGGCCGCGTCGTCCGCGACCCGCGCCTGTTCGCGAACGTTTCTGTGCCCGATACCGACCCTTCCGAGGGCGCTTCGGATGCTCTGGACTCGCTGGGCGAAGAGGAGCGCTAGCGCATGGCCGAGACGACACGCAACAGCTTTGAGGACATCACGACGCGCATGGACGAGATCATCTCGGCCGTGCGCTCTAAGGACACTTCGCTCGAGCGCAGCCTCGACCTTTTCGATGAGGCGATTTCACTCGGCTCGCATGCCGTGGAGCTCGTGGATAGCTTCGATTTGAGCCCGAGCGAAGCTGAGCAGCTCGAAGCTGCGAGTGCATCGGATACCCCCGATCGGGAGGAATCTGAACCCACGGGCGGCGACGGTGCGCCTGACGAGGCGGGTGCCGACAACAGCGAGCACGCGGATTAGGCAGCGTGCCATGAAGCGCGTTCGCTTGGATGATGAATTGATCGCACAGGGCATCTGCGTGGATCGCGCGGATGCCCTGCGCACGTTGATGGCGGGCGATGTTTCCTCGAGCGGCGAGCGCCTCACATCGCCTGGTCTTAAGGTTGCACCTGGATTAGAGCTCCATGTGAAGGGACGCCTGCCCTATGTGGGTCGCGGTGGGCTCAAGCTTGAGGGTGCGCTCGATGCGTTCAACGTCGACCCCTGCGGCCTTGCATGCGCGGATATCGGCTGCTCGACCGGCGGCTTTACCGATTGCCTGCTCAAGCGCGACGCAGCGCGCGTGCTCGCGGTCGATGTGGGGCGCGCTCAGTTCGCATGGGCGCTGCGCTGCGATGAACGGGTCGAGTTGCTTGAGCGCACGAACGTGGTCGATGTCCCCGCCATGGGCTATGCGTCGAGCTGTGACCTTGTGGTGTGCGACGTCTCGTTTACGAGCATCGGGCATATCATCGATGCCGTCATAGAGCTTCTTGCAGACGGCGGACGCTTTCTCACACTCGTGAAGCCCCAGTTCGAGGCTGATCCTGTCGATGTGGGCGAGGGCGGCGTCGTGCGCGACCCGCGCGTTCGGCGCGACGTGCTCGAGCGCGTGCTCGAACTCTTTTGCGCACGCGGCCTTGTACCCGAGGGCGTGTGCGCATCGCCCATCACCGGTGCAAAGGGCAATGTCGAGTTCTTCATGCTCGGCGCACTCGATGCGGGTGCCAACGATATCCAGGCGGCTTCTGCGCGCGTGCGCGATGCGATTCGGGAGGTGTGCGGCGCATGAAGGTGTTCCTCGTGCCGAATTACCGCAAGAACGAAGCGGTCGAGAGCGGGCTTTCGCTCGAGCTCTGGCTCGGTCGACAAGGGTATGAAGTCGCCTGGGCGGCCGATCAGCGCAGCGGCATCACCGCGACCCCCGATATCGAAGGTTCCGACCTCGTGATCTCGCTCGGCGGTGACGGCACGCTGCTCCGGGCTGCGCGCATCGTGGGCTACCAGGAGATTCCCATTCTCGGCCTTTCCTATGGCCATGTGGGCTTCCTCACGGCGGCGAGCCCCGACGAGCGCGACGTGCTCGGCGTGGTGGCCGATGCACTTGCCGGCGAGATGCACGTGAGCCGTCGTGCGACGCTCTCCGTCGAGGTCTATGCACATGATTCGATGGGCGGGGAGGCAGCACTCGAGACCTTTGCCCTGAACGATGTTGCGCTCACCCGCGGCCCGCTTTCCGATATGGTCGAGTTCGATATGACTGTTTCCGGCCATCATATCGACCGTCTGCGCGGCGACGGCGTTGTAGTGTCCACCGCGACCGGCTCGACGGGATACGCCCTTTCCGCGGGAGGTCCTATCGTAAGCCCCGATTACACGGGCATGGTCTGCGTTCCCATCGCCCCGCACACCATCCAAGCGCGCGCCTTCCTCACCTCACCTTCCGACGTCGTCGAGATCTCGATGTCGCAAGACCGTCCCTCGGTACCCGCGATCGCCGTCGACGGGCAGTTCATGGTCAAAGACACGCTGGTCGATCGTATCGTGGCGCGCAGGGGTCCGGGAGACGTGCTCTTGCTCGACTATGGTCCTGAAAGCTTCTACAACTCGGTTTCCCGCGTGTTCTATGGAGTGCACCATGATCGATGAGATCCATGTCTCAAATCTCGCGCTCATCCGCGACGCGACATTCTCGCCCGCGCCCGGCCTCACGGTGCTCACCGGCGAGACGGGAGCGGGGAAGACGGCGCTGCTCTCTGCCTTGAAGCTTTTAGTGGGCGAACGTGCCGAAGCTTCTCAGGTGCGAGAGGGCGCCGATGCTGCCGAGGTTGAAGGACGGATCTTCCTGGGCGTGCGCGATGCCGATGGGGGGTGCATCGCGCGCCGTGTAGGCTCCGACGGCCGCGCGCGCATCGACGGCCATATGGCGAGCGTGAAAGAGCTTGCCGAGCTCGTGGGGCCTGCGGTAGACCTGTGCGGGCAGCACGAGCACCAGCGCCTGCTCGACGCCTCCTCCCATGTCGAGATGGTCGACGCATGGGCGGGCCGGCCCGTGTTGGATGCCTTGGAAGGCTATCGTCAGGCGCTGCATGCAGCGCGCGCCGCTTCCGATGAGCTGGCGCGCGTAACGGCGGCGGCGAACGCGCAGGGATCCAGGATCGAGGACGCGCGGTTCGCGCTCGAGCGCATCGAGGACGTGGATCCTGTGCCTGGCGAGTTCGAGGAGCTCGAGGAGACGCTCCCCCGCGCGGAGCATGCCGAGGCGCTTGCAACCACGGCTCACGAGGCCTCCGAGGCGCTTTCCGGCGAAGGGGGAGCGCTCGATGCGCTCAACGCCGCCATCGCAGGGCTCTCGCGTATGGGGACGGTCGATGGTAAGCTCTCGCAATTCGCCGACAGTCTGAGCGAGACGGCGATCATCCTTGAAGATACCTCGTCCGATCTTCGACGGTATCGCGACAGCGTCGACTTCGATCCTGCTGGGTTGGCGCGACTGCAGGAGCGATATTCTGCATTGAAGGGGCTTCTGAGGCAGTTCGGCCCTCATATGGACGATGTCTTTTCCCGTCGCGACGAAGCCCGTGAGTTGCTTTCACTCGTGAGCGATGGCGAGGCACGCATCGCGCGTGCCCAGGAAACGCTCGATGCCGCCGAAGTCGAGCTCGCGCGCGCGGCAAAGCTTCTTGCCCGCAGGAGAGCCGACGCCGCGCCGCGCTTCTGCCGGGAAGTCGGCAAGCAGATGTCTCGCCTCGAGATGGGGCAGGCCGAACTTGTATGGGACATGCGGCCGCTGCCGCGTGAGCGCTGGACGGAGATGGGGCCTCATGCGTGCGAGCTGCTGTACCGAGGCGCATCCGGGCTCACGCCTCGACCTTTGCGCCGTATCGCCTCGGGTGGTGAGCTCTCGCGCGTGATGCTTGCCTGCAAGGTGGTGCTCGGCGAGGCCGACGGCGTGGACACGCTCGTCTTCGACGAGGTCGATGCTGGTGTGGGCGGTGCCGTGGCGCGCTCGCTCGCCGCAGTGCTCGCAGATCTGGCGCGTACGCACCAGGTTATCGTCGTTACCCATGTTGCGCAGGTCGCAGTGCTCGCTGAGCGTCATTACGTTGTGGAGAAGCTCGAGGGGGACGTGCCTGAGACCCGGCTTTCACGTGTCGAAGGCGAAGACCGCGTGCGCGAGATCGCCCGCATGCTCTCGGGTGACGCCACCGAGACTTCCCTTGCCCACGCTCGCGAAATGCTCTCGAAGTGAGAATTTCCGTCCTGGACTCAGATTCTCACTTCAGGACTCAGATTCTTACTTAAAAATGTCGCCCCAAGACGTGTATCGCGTTATATGATTGAGCGCACAACACAAGGCCGAGGGGGCGAATTGCCATGCGCTCACGTGCAGAATCCGGTTTCTATCACGTAATGCTTCGCGGCAACGGCAGGCAGTTGATCTTTGAGGATGACGCCGATCGGAGAGAATTCCTCTCGTGCTTGGATAACGCGATTGAGCGCGAGGGCGTCTCCCTTATCGCATGGTGCCTCATGGATAACCATGTGCACCTCATTATCGATGATCCGCATGACAGGTTAAGTACGGTTATGTATCGCATTGGCATGAAGTACGCGATGTATTTCAACAATCGACATCAGCGTGAAGGACACCTGTTCGAAGGTCGATTCAAAAGCTCGCCGATTGAATCGGACGAGTATCTGGTTCAAGCTGTTCGCTACGTATTGAACAATCCGGTAGCAGCGGGGATTTCTACGCTTGAAGATTATCGATGGAGCAGCTATGCCGAATACTGCGGCGAGCGCGGCTTGACGAACACAAAGCCCATTCTCGATATGTTTTCGAGCGTCGAAGATTTCGTCAGCTTCTGTCGTGAAGCCGCTCCGGTCTTCGATGGAAAGCTTGAGTTTGACAACGTGCCCGACCAGCTCGTCAAAGAGGTTGCGACAAACATCGCGATTCAACTGGGATGTACGGATCTTTCAAAGATAAAGGCGTTGTCGCTTAAACGACGAGGCGCAATCGTACGAGCGCTTCGCGATGCGGGTCTCACGGTGAATCAAATCTCGCGTCTCATCGGCATTAGTTCCGCAAGCCTATATCGCAGCCTAAAGCGCAAGTGATAAATTCCGTCCAGGACTCAGATTCTCATTTCTCACTTGAGGCGATCGGCGAGAAGGGAGAGGGCGTGGCGGTAGCCGGCAAGGCCTTCGCCGGTAACGCGTGCGAAGCAGGCCATACCGGCGTAGGAGATTTGGCGGAACTCCTCGCGCGCATCGACATCGGAGATATGGACTTCGACGGCCGGCAGACCCACGGCTTTCAGGGCATCGAGAATCGCCACACTCGTATGCGTGTACGCTGCCGGGTTAATGACGATGCCGTCAAATGAGCCATATGCTTCTTGGATTTTGTCGACCAACTTACCCTCGTGATTCGATTGGAAGACCTCGACAGCTTCGAAACCGAATTCGTTGCCGGCGTCCAAGCAGATGCGCTCAAGCTCAGCATAGTTTTGCGAGCCATAAATATCCGGTTCGCGAATACCGAGCATATTGAGGTTTGGTCCATTGATGACAAGAGCCTTCATGAACATCCTTTCAGGTGAGAATCTGAGTCCTGGACGGAATTTATCACAGGTGAGAATCTGAGTCCTGGACGGAAATTATCCAGTGTGAGCCTGGGTTCTGGATTGAACGCATCACTTGAAAAGAGCGCGGGCGGTGGCTTCGGCGTTCTCGCGGGAATCGATGACGATGTCTGCCCAAGCGCGGTAGCGCGGCATGCGTTCCGCAGCGAGTTTCTCGACGCCGTCCCGAGCGGTAATGGGACGCCCCTTGCGCGAAAGCTCGCCGATCGGTCGGTTGAGCATCACGATTCGGCTGTTCTGATGAAGGAGCGGATAGTTCTCATCGCGTGTGACGACGCCGCCGCCGCAGGAGATGACCAGGCCGCTTCGCTTCGCGACCTCGCTGAGCACTTGCGTCTCGCGCGTTCGGAAGGCCTCTTCTCCTTGGATGGTGATGAACTCGGCGCAGCTCATGCCGATTCGCTCGCGGAACGCGTCGTCGAGGTCGACATGCTCGCGGTCGAGTAGCCGCGCAAGCGCCTGTCCCACGCGCGTCTTGCCCGAACCCGGCATTCCGATGAGTGCAATGTTCTGCTCTGCTTGCGAGAGCGCGCTGGTAACCTCGAGGATGCGCTCGCGCGCGACCTCGTCTCCGGTGTAGGCTCGCACTGCCTCCGCTGCTTGCGCCACGAGCATGAGGAGGCCTCCTGCGCTTGGGACGCCGAGCTCTTCCGCCTGCAACATAAGACCGGTGCGGGCGGGATTGTAGACGATATCCACGACCGCTTCGAGGCCTTTGAACCGAGTAAGATCAACGGGGGAGTCCGGGCAGGCAGGGTACATCCCCACGGGCGTGGCATTCACGATGAGATGTACCGCAGCGTATGCATCAAGATCATCGTATGTTACAGCGCCAGAGCGTCCCACGGCGATGGGCTCGCAACCCAGGTCTTCAAGCACGGTCATGCAGGTAGTTCCCGCGCCGCCGCTCCCGCCGAGCACGAGCGCGCGCTTTCCGGTCACATCGACACCGGTCGATTCGACGAGCGTCTTGAAGCCGAAGTAATCGGTGTTGCCGCCGCGCAGCCGTCCGTCTGGCAGGCGCACGATGGTGTTCACGTTACCCAGGCGCTTCGCGCAAGCGGTGAGCTCGTCGAGATACGGCACGACGGTGCGCTTGTAGGGTATCGTCACGTTCACGCCCGACCATTCGACTCCGCGCAGGAACGCATCCACTTCTTCTGGTTCGCGTTCGAAGCGCACGTATTCGATATCGGCGAGCATGGGGTAGATGCGTGGCGTGTAGCTGTGGCCGAGCGTGCGGCCCAGCACGCCGTAGGGCGCGTCCGCGCGCGGTGAGACCTTCGTCATAGTACCTCCGTGTAGCTGCCGAAATACGTGAAGCTTTCGCAGACATCGCCTAGGCCGTCGAGAAGCGTGCCGAGTGATGCCGCGCCGACCGGGCAGTCGACATCGAAGTAGAACATGAACTCAAAGTCGCGGCCGGGGATGGGGCGGCTCTCGAGCTTCACGAGGTTGATGTCGAGGGCATAGAAGCGTTCGAGCACGCGGAAGAGCGAGCCGGGCTCGTGCGAAAGCGTGAGCATGAGAGAGGTGCGGCTCGCACCGGGATAGATGGTGGGCTCGGCCGAGATCACGACGAAGCGCGTGTAGTTGTTGTCGGAATCCTGCACGTTCGCATCGATGATGTCGAGCCCGTATAGCGCGGCGCAGTCGCGTGAGGAGAGGGCGGCCACGTCCCTTCGGTTCGACCGTGCAACCGCCTCCGCTGCGCGCGCGGTGTTCTCGCAGGCTGTCGCCTTCACCCCGATGCGCTCAAGGTAGTCGGCGCATTGAGCGATAGCCTGTTCGTGGGAATAGACCTCGCGGATATCGGCGAGAGCGCACCCCGGCTTGGCGAGGAGGTTGTGATCGATCTTGAGGCGTAGGCTCCGCACGATGTAAAACGAATGGGCGGCGAGGAGGTCGTACACGGCGTTCACCGAACCAGCGGTCGAGTTCTCTATGGGCAGCACCCCGAACTCGCACAGCCCTTCGCTTACGGCGCGGAACACCCCTTCGAACGTGCTGAAAAACGAGATGCTCGGCACGCGGAACAGCTTCGACGCGGCAATCTGGCTGTATGCCCCCTCGACGCCTTGGCACGCAACGGACGCCGTGGCAGGGAAGGGCTCGTCGTTGCCCTTCAGCGCGCGCCGCATAAGCGAGCTCGTTGTCGTAGGGTTGCCACCAGCGAGGATGCGCTGCTGCTCGGCCTTGTTCATGGACATGAGGAGCGAGAAGAGCGCGATCGCCTGCGGGCGCAGCCCCTCGGGTGCCTCCGCAGCCACGCGAGCGAGCTTCTCGCGTTCCCGTGCGGGGTCAAAAACCGCCTTGCCCGTACCGGCTTTGGCGCGCGCGACATCCGCCGCGAGACCCATGCGCTCGGCGAACAGGCGCAACAGCTCATCGTCTATGTCATCGATGCGCGACCTGATGTCAGATAGTTCCATATGCGTTCCTTCAGTTCACAAAATCAAGCAAGATGCAACCAGCAAGCGGGGTTGCATCATTTCTTCGGGGCGGGAGCGGGGTAGCGGCCGTCTTCGATGAGGGCATCGAGAAGTGCGAGCGCACAGGCCGCTTCAGCGACGGGAACGGCGCGCGGTACGATGCAGGGATCGTGGCGGCCACGGACGGTGAGGTCGCAGTCCATGCGGGCGTCCATGTCGACGCTTTTCTGGACGCTTCCGATGGACGGTGTGGGTTTCACGGCCATCTGCCAGATAATCGGCATACCGGTCGAGATGCCGCCGAGGATGCCACCGGCGTTGTTCGTCTGGGGCTTAACGGCGCCATCGACCATGCGGTATGGATCGTTGTTCTCGCTGCCCGTGAGGTAGGCCGCGCTGAAGCCCTCACCGAAATCCACACCCTTCACGGCAGGTATGCCGAAGGCGATGCGTGCGATGCGGTTCTCCAGGCCGTCGAACATGGGGTCGCCCACGCCGACGGGCATGCCGTAGGCGGCGCACTCGACGACGCCACCGATGCTATCGAGTTCATCACGGGCGGAAAGGATCGCGCGACGCATGTGCTCACCCGCGTCGGTGGATATGCAGGGGAAGGCGTGCGCGCGGAGGGCGGCAAGCTGCGCGTCGTCGAGCTCAAGGGCGTCGAGGGGTTCATCGGCGATGCCCTCCGGCCCCAGGTTAGCTATGTGGGCGACCACCTCAACCCCGATCTGAGCGAGCGCCTGCAGCGCGATGCCACCTGCGATGCACAGAGGCGCCGTGAGGCGGCCGGAGAAGTGCCCGCCGCCGGCGACGTCGTGCCAGTTGCCGTACTTCACCCGCGCAGGGAAATCGGCATGCCCGGGGCGAGGTACTCGGCGGAGTTCGTCGTAATCCGCGCTCCGCGTGTTCGTGTTTGAAATCACCGCCGCGATGGGCGCGCCGTCGGTGTGGCCGTCTGTGATGCCGGAGAGGATCTCGGGGGCATCCGCTTCGCGCCGTGTGGTCGCGGTCTCATCGCGTCCGGGGGCGCGGCGAACTAAGAAGCGTTGGAGCTCGTCGAGGTCTACAGGGATACCCGCAGGCAAACCGTCGAGCGAGCAGCCGATGCCCGCCGAGTGCGATTGGCCGAAGATCGAGAGCTTGAGCGCATTACCGATAACCGATGCCATGGCCAGTCCTATCCTTCGATGAGCTCGACCTGTCCGCCGAGCAGACGATAGTGCTCGAAGAAGAGCGGGTACGACTTACGCACCGCCTCCGCGCCGTGGATCTCGACGGTTTCCGCGCAGCGCGTGGCGGCGATGGCTGCCATCATGGCTATGCGATGGTCGTTGTGCGCATCCACGATGCCGCCCTGAAGCTCGTCGAGGCCCTCGATCACCAGGTCGTTACCGGCGATGTGGATATGGGCGCCCAGGGCTGCGAGCTCTTGCGTCGTGGTCGCGAGGCGGTCGGATTCTTTAAGTCGCAGCCGTTTGCAATCGCGGATGATCGTGCGCCCCTGAGCCACGGATGCCACGGCGGAGAGCACGGGGACGAGGTCGGGTACGTCGCCTGCGCTCAAGGTGAAGCCGACGAGGTGGTCGGGTTGCGCGGTCGCGGTACCCGTGCCGCGGCGTATGCGTGCGCCGAACCGCGAGAGGGCGGCCATGATGGCGCGGTCGCCCTGGGAAGAGGCAAGGGAGAGCCCCGTCACGGTGATGTGGTGGGTGCCCATCGCGCCGGCGCAGAGCCAGAATGCGGCGTTCGACCAATCACCTTCGACCGCGAACTCGCCGGGCGTGCGGTAGGGTGACCCATCGAGGAAGTAGCGGGTGGCCTCCACGTCGGAAACGATCTCGTGTTCCACCTCGACGCGGACGCCGAAGGCGGCGAGTGTTTGAAGCGTGATCGCGATGTAGGGCTTGCTCTCGATGCGCCCGGTCACGCGGATCTCGCAGGGTTGCCCCAGCAGCGGACAGGCGAGCATGAGCCCCGAGATGTACTGCGAGCTCACGTCTCCGGGAAGCTCGAAGCGGCCGGGACGCATGCGCCCGCGCGTGGCGAGCGGAAAGGCTCCGATTGCTGAGAGTTCGCATCCGGCGGCGATGAGCTCGGCGTCGAGTGGCGCGAGCGGTCGCTCGGCCAGGCGTGCCGAGCCGGTGAACGTGGCGTCTGCGCCGAGTGCGCACGCAACGGGCAGCATGAACCGAAGGGTCGAGCCCGATTCCCTGCAATCAAGCACGGAACCGGCGAGCGCGCGCAGGATCCCGTGCTCCTGGCTTTTGGGAATGGGGTGCACGATGAAGCCGTCCGCTACGGTCTCGAAACGCGCGCCGAGTGCGACCAGGCAGCCGATCGTGGCCTCGATGTCGTCGCAGACCGTGTTGCAGATGATATGCGTCGTACCGTTTGCGAGCGCTGCGGCGATGACCGCGCGGTGGGCGACGGATTTCGATGCGATGGCGGGAACGGTACCCGTGAGTTTGGCAGGTGCGATGCGTGCGATCATGCCGCATCACCGGCCTGTGCCGCGAGCCCGAGTTCGATGATGGCACGCAGCTGCTCGAATTCGCAGCGCTCAATGGAGACCGCGCCGATGCTGTGGGGTATCACGAGGTCGATCGCATCTCCCTGGCGCTTTTTATCGTGGAGCGCCGCCTCCATGAGCTCGTCGGTGCCATACGGGCAGCCGGTATCGAGCCCGTGCGCGCGACAGAGCGCGTCGATGCGTTCTGCGAGATCATCCTCGAGGTCAGAGGCGTTCCAACCGGCACGCCTCGATCCGCGCGCCATGGCGACCATGCCTGCTGCGACGCAGCTCCCGTGACCTCGGGTGTAGCCTGAGCGCGCCTCGATAGCGTGTCCGATGCTGTGGCCGAAGTTCAGGATCTTGCGGATGCCGCCCTCGCGTTCATCTGCTGCGACGACATCCCGCTTGATCTCGATATTCCGCGCGATGATCGCCGCGGCCAGCGAGAGGTCGTGCACGAGAAGATCAAACGTGAACGGCGTCTTTTCAAGCAGCTCGAAAAGCTCGCGGTCCGCGATGGCACCGTGCTTCACCACCTCGCCGCAACCGTCAGCGAGCCGCTCGGGAGTGAGCGTGCCCAAGCAGCCGACGTCGGCGATGACGGCTGCGGGTTGCCAGAACGCGCCGGCGAGGTTCTTGCCGCACGAGAGGTCGACGGCGCACTTGCCTCCCACGGAGGAATCGACCATGGCGAGCAGTGTCGTCGGCATCTGGATGTAGGCGATGCCGCGCATATACGTCGCCGCAGCGAAGCCGGCCATATCGCCCACGACCCCGCCGCCGAGTGCAACGACGGCATCCGAGCGGTCGAGCTCCTCGGCAGCGAGGGACTCGAGAATCGAGCCGTACGTCGCAAGCGTCTTGTGCTCCTCGCCGGCTGTCACGACGTGCGTCGCCACATCGAATCCAGCTTCCTCGAGGCCATCCCGAACGATGTGCGCATAGAGCGGCCCCACATTCGTATCGGTTACGATCGCGACCTTGTGCGCTCTCGGTACGGCGTTGCGCGCGATGCTGCCTGCGGCCTCGAGGAGTCTGGTGCCCACGTGCACGCGATAGGGCGTGCTCACCGGTATGTCGATAGTGATCTCTGCCATGGTGATCAGCTGTGCCTTTCATCGTCGAGTGAGCGCTTGATGCGGTCGCCTTCGGCAAGTAGCGCACGCAGCCGCTCTTGGTCGCGCGCGTCGAGCGCGTCGCGGTAGGCAGCGAGCGCGTCGATGAGCCAGGTGAGCTCCCGGCTGAGGTTTTCGGCATCGTCCACCATGAGCTCGGCCCACATGCGGGAGTTCAGATGCGCGACGCGCGTGAGGTCGCGGTAGCTTCCGGCGGAAAAGCCATGGTGTTCGCGTGCGGTGGGGCTTTTCACATAGGCGTTCGATACCACATGGGCGAGCTGGCTCGTGTAGGCGATAACCTCATCGTGCGTCTCGGGCGTGGTAACGCTGAACGTGCCGAATCCTACGGGAAGGAGCAGCGTATGCACGCGGTCAAGGAGCATGAGGCGTTCGGTATCCTCGAGCGCGGGCGGCACGAGAACCATGGGCGCGCCCTGGAAGAGGTCGGCGCGAGCGTGGGCGAATCCTGAATGCTCGGTGCCCGCCATGGGGTGCGTGCCCACGAAGGCAAAACCGTGCTCGCGAGCGAGTTCGAAGGCGCGCTCGCATACGGCCGCCTTCACGCCCGCGGTGTCGATGACCACAGGACCTGTACCCTCGGCGAGGTTCGTCGCGGCTCCTAACGTCGCGGCATGACCCTCAAGCCACGCGGTGCAGGCATCTGGATAGGCAGCGAGCACGATGAGGTCGCAAGAGGGGAGCGCGGCATCGTCGAGTTCGGCGACGACCGTCTCCACCATCGCGGCATCCATCGTGTCCTCATCGGTATCGAAGGCCAGCACGCGTGCGCCAGCGGCGGTGTAGGCACGGGCGAAGCTGCCGCCGATGAGCCCGAGTCCCACGATTCCGACGGTCAGGCCTTGTTCATCAACGTTCGCGGCAGCGTTGACATGCTTCACGCTCATATGCATATCACGCCTTGGCAGCGGGCTCGATAGCCTCGCGAATGAGTGCGATGCGGCGCATGCAGTCGTCGAACATGTCCGGCGTCAGAGCCTGCGCTCCGTCGGACCATGCGGTATCGGGTGCATCGTGCACCTCGATCTCGAGGCCGTGCGCGCCCGCCGCCGTCGCTGCGAGCGCCATAGGCACGACGTAGCGCGTGTAACCGGTCGCATGGCTCGGATCGGCCACGACGGGCAGGTGGGTGAGGTAGCGCAGCACGGGTACGGCGTTCAGGTCGAACGTGTTACGGGTGCGCGTCTCGAACGTGCGGATGCCCCTCTCGCAGAGGATGACGTTGGGATTGCCCTCGCTCATGATGTATTCAGCGGCCATGAGCAGCTCGTCGACGGTCTCCGACATGCCGCGCTTCAACAGCACGGGCGTGCGCGTCTTGCCAACCTCTTTGAGCAAGGGGAAGTTCTGCGCGTTGCGAGCGCCGATCTGCATGACGTCGATGCCCTTATCGACGAACAGCTGAACATCGCGGGGATCCATGATCTCGGTCACGACGGGCATATCGAGTTCGGAAGCGGCCTCCATGAGCAAGTCGAGTCCCTCGGCGCCCATGCCCTGGTAAGCGTAGGGCGAGGTGCGCGGCTTGTATGCGCCGCCGCGAAGCATCGTGGCCCCTGCCGCCTTCACCCGGCGCGCGATGCGGATGAGGTTCTCACCCTCCACCGAGCACGGCCCTGCGATGACTTGGAAGTGGTTGCCGCCGATCTTGACGCCGTGACCGCAGTCCACCACGGTGTCGGCGGGATGGAACTTGCGATTCGCCTTCTTAAAGGGCTCGGAAACGCGTTGTACGCGTTCCACGATGTCCATCGATTCAAGCAGGAACGGGTCGATCTTCGTGGTATCGCCCACCAGGCCGATGATGAGCTCATTCTCGCCTTGGCTCACGTGCGCCTGCAACCCCTTCTTCTCGATCCACGAGACGAGGTTGTCGACGGAAGAGCGGTCGGCATCTTTTTTGATAATTGCGATCATGCGGCGGTTCCTTTACTCCGGAGTGTTCCAAATGCGTATCGGCTCATTGTATACCATGGTGCGAATAGACCGGCGTACCCGATGTATTAGAAACATCGGTGGCGCGTTGGCGATGATTGAGTATAATGGTCGATGCACAGCGTCCCATTAGCTCAGTGGATTAGAGCGTCTGCCTCCGGAGCAGAAGGTCACAGGTTCGAATCCTGCATGGGACACCAACGCATTCAATTCCAAACCCGTAGGTCTACCTGCGGGTTTGGTGCTATTATTCGGGGACTTGAAGGAACCGAGCGGGAATATCGTGCGAACCCATTGTCGGGTCCGCACGTTTCTTTTGGCTGCACTCCGAGTTCTTTCATGCTCATAGTCGCCAACTTTGGGCATGAAGGCCTGGTACGGATACGTTCCCATGAAAAACTGCCAACTATAGGTATGAGCTACTGGTGCGATATCGAGGCTTCTCCTTTTCACTTCTGCAGCTTTTGCGAGCGCGCGGTGGCATGCATGCAATCGGGTACACTTGCCCCATATGTGCAGTGAACGCAGGAGGATGCATGGCAGAACACGACGTCGAGGTGCGCGGACTTACCGCAGATGAGGTACGCGAGCGCGTTCAAGCGGGACGCGTCAACATCAACATGGAGCTCAAGACGAAGTCCGTGCGCGAGCTCGTCTTGGAGAACCTGCTCACCCTCTTCAACCTCATCAACCTCGTGCTTGCCGTGCTCGTCATCCTTGCCGGCTCCTTCAAGAACCTCACGTTCCTCGCAATCGTCGTGCTCAATACCGGCATTGGCATCGTTCAGGCGCTGCGCTCGAAGCGCATGGTCGATAAACTCACCCTGCTCGCCACGAAGAAGGCGAAGGTCGTGCGCGACGGGCTGGAGGTGGAGCTCGACCTCGACGAGATCGTCATCGACGACGTCGTAAAGCTCGGCCGCGGTGACCAGATTCCAGCCGACGCCATCGTCCTCGCTGGTGAGGCTCAGGTGAACGAGAGCCTGCTCACCGGCGAGAGCAACCTCATCAAGAAGGAGCCGGGCAGCGACCTCATGAGCGGCAGCTTCCTCGACTCCGGTTTGGTGTATGCGCGCGTCGTCCATGTGGGCGCGGAAAACTACGTTGCGAAGATCAACAACGAGGCCAAATACGTCAAGAAGGTTAATTCCGAGATCCTGAACACGCTGAACCTCATCGTGAAGTTCGCGAGCATCATCATGGTACCGCTCGGCCTTGCGCTCTTCGTTTCGAGTGCCCATGAGAGCTACGCCTCGTGGGCGGCTGCCTCGCCCGATTCCTCGACCACGATGCTTGCGTGGATGTTCTCGGGTGCGGACGCCTGGCGCGAGGTCTCTGCGGCGATCCTTTCCACGGTCGGTGCGCTCCTCGGCATGATTCCGCAGGGGCTCGTGCTGCTCACCTCGTCGGTGCTTGCTATCTCCACCGTGCGCCTCGCACGGAGAAACGTTCTCGCACAGCAGCTGTACTGCATCGAGACGCTCGCCCGCGTGGATGTGCTCTGCCTCGATAAGACCGGCACCATCACCTCGGGGCGTATGGAGGTCGAGGGAACCTACCCCCTGCCTGTTGAGGGTCGCGCGGCGCGTATCTCCCTGCCAGGTGGTGTGGCGCTTGTGGACTTCGCCCTCGCCAACATCGCGCGCGCCACGGCGGCAGATGCGAACGAGACCTGCAAGGCGCTTCTCGACCATTATGAGGGCTCTGCGATCCCGCACAGCGACCCTGTGCGCATCGTGCCGTTCTCGTCCGCGAAGAAGTGGAGCGGCGCCGCCTTCGCAGAAGGCGCGTTCGTGATGGGCGCGGCGCAATTCGTGCTTGATCGCGATGCGTTCGCGCAGGTGGAGAACCGCGTGGCAGAGCTTGCGAGCACCTGCCGCGTGCTCGTGGTGGCATCTGTCGATGGTTTTACCGAAGATGGTGACATGGCGGGCCGCGTTCAACCGCTGGGCTTCGTGACCATTCGTGACGAGATCCGCACCTCCGCAGCCGAGACGATCGGCTACTTCAACGAGCAGGGCGTCGCGCTCAACGTCATCTCCGGGGACGACCCGCGTACCGTCTCTTCCATCGCGCAGGTGGTTGGGATTCCTGGCGCGAGCGCCTATGTGGACGCCACGACGCTCGACACACCGTCCAAGCTCGACGCCGCCGTTGATCGCTACCACGTGTTCGGCCGTGTGACGCCGCAGCAGAAGCGCGAGCTCGTCCAGGCGCTCCAG
>CAJLVH010000020.1 GCA_905210055.1 uncultured Enorma sp.
TTCAACCCATTTTGGAACGTGCTCGCTTTGCCCATGGAATGGGTTGAAACGAACCCGTCCCCAACCAACCCCTACCGTCCATTCCCAGGAGGCGCAGTGCCTCTGGAAGGTTGTATCACCAACGTGAAGGAGATGGATCTCATGAAGATCGCCCTTATCCAGGAATTCTCGCAGGCATCGAAGAACGACATCATCTTGGGTCAGCTCAAGAAGGTTGCCGAGCCCCTGGGCAACACCGTGTACAACACCGGTATGCAGCAGGTCGACAATCCCAACGATCGCCCTGAGGACTACACCGAGGAGAACCCGCGCCTCACCTATCTGCACATCGGCATCCAGGCTGCACTGCTCCTGAACTCCAAGGCCGTCGACTTCGTCGTCACCGGCTGTGGCACCGGCCAGGGCGCCCTCATGAGCTGCAACATGTACCCCGGTGTCGTGTGCGGCTACTGCATCGAGCCCACGGATGCCTACCTCTTCCTGCAGATCAATGACGGCAACGCCCTCTCGATTCCTTATGCCAAGGGCTTCGGCTGGGGTGCCGAGCTCAACCTCGAGAACATCTTCACCCGCGCCTTCGGTTCGCCCAAGGGCCAGGGTTACCCGGCGGATCGCAAGGAGTCGCAGAACAAGAACGTGAAGCTTCTTGACGATGTGAAGACGCGCGTTGCCAAGCCGCTGCCGGAGATCATCCGCGCGCTCGACCCCGAGATGGTCAAGACCGCCCTCACTCCGGCGTTCCTGGATTGCTTCTACGCCAACTGCCAGGACAAGGAGCTCGAGGAGCTCGTCCGCGAGTTCGCCGCGTAACGTTCGCGAGAGAGTCGTATGAGCTCGGAGGGCGCTTCCGCATGGTGGCGCCCTCCGTTCTGACATTGGGGACAGTCCCCAATACCAGGGCACTAAGACAGGCCTGCGTGCAGGCTGCTATGGAAGGAGCGGTTGGGATGCCCGAGGTCACGACGCAATATCTGCCAAGCTACACCGTGGGAACGGAGGCGTACGGCGCGGTTCGGCAGGTAGTGGGTTCCGCCGAAGCGGTGGTGATCGGCGGGCACAAGGCCATGGCCGCCGGCCTCGATAGGCTCAAGGCAGCCGTCGAGGGCTCCGACGTGCACATCGTCGACGCCCTGTGGTATGGCGGGGAGGCCACCTACACCCAGATCGAGCGTCTGGTGGCGGAGCCGAGTGTGCAGGCGGCAGACGCCATCTTCGCCATGGGTGGTGGCAAGGTGGTCGATACCTGCAAGATGGTCGCCCACAATCTGGGCAAGCCCCTCTACACGTTCCCCACCATCGCTTCGAACTGCTCCCCGGTGAGCTGCATCTCCATCCTGTATAACGACGATGGCAGCTTCCGCGAGATCGTGCAGCTCCATGTACCGCCCGCGCATTGCTTCATCGATACGCGCGTCATCGCCGAGGCTCCCGAGGTATACCTTTGGGCGGGCATTGGCGACACGATCGCGAAATACTACGAGGTCACGTTTTCCATGCGCGGCGACAGTCCCGCCTATGCGCCGGTACTTGGCCAGGCAATCTCGTGCATGTGCGCCGAGCCGCTGCTCTCGCATGCCACGGCGGCGCTTGCAGATTGCCGCGAGAACCGCGTGAGCGCAGACCTCGAGCATGCCGCGCTTAACATCGTCGTGAGCACGGGGCTCGTCTCCGGGCTCGTGGGCGTGGACTACAACAGCGCCCTTGCGCACGCACTCTTCTATGGCCTCACCACGATTCCTTCGGTTGAGCATGACCATCTGCACGGCGAGGTCGTCTCGTACGGCGTGCTCGTGCAGCTCGCTATGGACAACGATGACGATGAGCTCGCGAAGCTTCTGCGCCTGTACCGCTCGCTCGGCCTGCCCACGTGTCTTGCCGACTTGGGGCTCACGCTCGAGGACGATTTCACCGAGGTTCTTGCGGCGACCGAGGTCAACCAGGAGCTGCGCCACGTGCCTTATACGGTCACGCAGGAGCTCATCTGGAATGCCATCGTGAAGCTCGAAGAGGTTTCCGCGGCGTGCGACGTGCCCGCCGCGCCCGCGCCGACCGTCCCGCTCGACGGTAACGCCGCATAAGGGGGCTGCGATGCGCCTATCCGAGTACATCCAGATCGTCAGCGTGATCATAGGTCTCGGCCTCATCACATGGGTGAAGATGGCCTACACGCGTCGCGTTGGTGCGCCGCGTTCGTTCGAGCCGTACAGCAAACAAGAGCTTTTGGCGCGGAACCTCGGCTTCGCCTTCGTCGCCGTCGCGCTCGCGCTCGTGTTCTTCCCGTTCGGCTAATCACGAAGCGTGCGGCGCCTGTCCCTTTTGTTAGAAAGGAGCCTCCCATGGCCTACATCGAATTCGACCAGTCCCGTCCACTCGATATCGTGCTGCTCGGCCGTGTGGCCATCGACTTCAACCCTGCGTATTCCGATGTCGTGAAAGAGGAGTTCAAGCCACTCAAGGACGTCCATTACTTCGAGAAGTACGTAGGCGGTTCGCCGGCGAACATCGCGGTGGGCGTGACGCACCACGGTCTTAAGGCGGGTTTCATCGCCAAGGTCTCCGACGACCAGTTTGGCGACTTCGTGACCGAGTACTTCGAGCGCGAGGGCATCGACACGAGCCACATCACCCGGTGCACGGGCGGCGAGAAGCTCGGTCTCACCTTCACCGAGATGCTGAGCCCCAGCGAGTCGCACATCCTTATGTACCGCAACGCCATCGCGGACCTGCAGCTTTCCGTCGATGACGTAGATGCGGGTTACATCGCTTCCGCCAAGTGCATCCTCATCTCGGGTACGGCGCTTGCCGAAAGCCCCAGCCGCGAGGCCGCCCTCAAGGCCGCGATGCTCGCCCGCCAGGTGGGTACGCCCATCATCTTCGACATCGACTATCGTGCGTACAACTGGAAGAACGCGGACGAGATCTCGATCTACTATTCCGCGCTCGCGAACCAGGCAGACATCATCATGGGCTCCCGCGAGGAGTTCGACCTCACCGAGCGCCTTATCAAGCCGGGCATGACCGACGAGGAGAGCGCGGCCTACTGGCAGGCTAAACATGCCAAGATCGTCGTCATCAAGCACGGCATGCAGGGTTCGACCGCGTATTGCGACGACGGTGAGAAGTTCTCCATCAAGCCGTTCCCCGTCACGGCGCGCAAGGGCTTCGGCGGCGGCGACGGCTATGGTTCTGGCTTCATATATGGCCTGTTCCAGGGTTGGGACATCCAGCGCTGCCTGGAATTCGGCTCCGCCGAGGCGTCCATGATGGTGCGCGCGAACAACTGCTCCGACGCGCTCCCCGGCCCCGCTGAGGTCGAGGCGTTCATCGCGGAAGAGAAGGCGCAGTTCGGCGAGATGGTGGCGCGCGCATGAGACCGCTGCTCGTGATGGGCTTGGACGGCGTGACCATCGACTGGGCGCGTACGGTGCTCCGCATGGCGATGTACCTTGCGGGCGTTGTGATCTTGGCGCTCGGTATGGTTGTACAGACCGAGTCTGGCCTGGGCGTAGCGTCGCTCACGTGCTTCGCGCAGGTGATCGCCGACATTCTGGGCACGTCGCTCGGTTCCATGATCACGGCGACGTATTGCGCCTACATCGTGGCGCAGGCGCTCATCTTGCGCCGGCAGTTCCAGCCGCGTATCCTGCTCGAGGTGTTCTTCTCGGCGGTGATCGGCATCTTCACCGATTTTTTCATGGCCGTGATGCCCATCCACCCCGAAGGGTTGCCCGCGCAGGTGGCGACGATGGTGTTCTCGCTCGTGCTCATTTCGTTCGGCGTGAGCCTCGTGGTGAACATGGGTGTGGTGCCCAATGCGCCGGACGGTCTGGTGCAGGTGATTTCCGAGAAGCTGCGCCGTCGCTTCGGTGACGTGAAGGTCGTCTTCGATACGAGCCACGTGGTAGTGGCGCTTGTGCTGTCGTGGACGGTCCTCCACACGATCGATGCCTTCGGTGTCACGACGGTCATCGCGGCGCTGTTCTTGGGCAAGTTCATCAACGTCATGAATCGCCTGTTCGCGGCGAAGTTTCAGCGTACGGCATTCGGCAGGGACCGTGTCGCGTGCGCGTCGCAGTAGGAAGGGGTTGCCATGGAGGTACTGGTCGTCGCGATCGTCGTCGTGTTCGTCCTCATCATGGGCTTCAAGGCCGTCGCCGGCTACGGCAGTTACAAGGGGTCGCTCTACCAGCGCCTGTTCGGCAGCTACCTCGAGTACTTCTGGCGCATGAGCATGAAGGAAGACCTTTCGGAATCGAGCCTGCTCAAAGAGCGCATCGGCGCGCATCGCATCGTCTACAACGCCTACCGCGACAGCCAGGGGCGCATCGCCGCGACGTTCGCGACGATCTTTTCCACGCGTGGGCATGCGGCGATTTGCATGGTCGCGACCGCGGGCGCGATCGCCGGCAAGGATACGGGCAGCTGGACCGTCGAGCGCGACGGCAAGAAGCTCGCTCTTGCCTCGCCCGTGACCTACGTGCGGCGGCAGAAGAAGCTGCTCGATAGCTTTTTGAAGAACGCGCCGGTGGAGTACATCATCGCATTCAACGAGGGTGCGGACGTGAGCGCCGTGGATTGCTCTTGCACGGTGCTCACGATCGATAAGGTAGTCGAGCACTTGGAGCAGATGCCGGCGGGCACCGCCACCGAGGCGGAGGTGCTCCGTGCGTTCAACACGTTTAAGGAGATGGCTGTCAATGCAGGATAAGGGTATGGGCGGACGCACCGCTCCCGTTGCGACCCCGGTCTCGCGCGCGCTCCCACAGGTGCAGCTTGCTGGGAAATGCGACCGCTATGTGCTCTCGAACGGTGTCGAGATCCCATGCTTGGGGTTCGGCACCTATATGATCCCCAACGACGATGAGGGCGCGGCGGCCGTACGCGCTGCGCTCGACCTGGGATTCCGCCATATCGACGGTGCGGCGAACTATAACAACGAGGACATGGTGGGGCGCGTGCTCGCCGAGAGCGGCGTGCCGCGCAACGAGGTTTTCCTTACGAGCAAGCTTAAGAACACCGAGCAGGGCTACGAGAAGACGCTCGCTGCGTTCGACCGCACGCTTGCCGACCTGGGTACGGACTACCTCGACCTCTACCTCATTCACTGGCCGAAGGTCGCGGGGACGGAAGACCGCTGGGAAGAGATTATCGCCGATACTTGGCGGGCGTTCGAGGAGCTCTACGAGGCGGGACGCGTGCGGGCGATCGGCGTATCGAACTTCCTCGTGCATCATCTGGAGACGCTCGAGCGTCATGCGCGCATCATGCCGCATGTGGACCAGATCGAGCTCAATCCCACGTATCAGCAGCGCGAGACCGTCGCCTGGTGCGAGGAGCGCGGCATCCAGCTCGAGGCGTGGGCGCCCCTGGGTCGCGGTCGGCTCATGCGCGACGAGCACGTGCTTGCGCTCGCGGAGCGCCTGGGCAAGGACGCCGGCCAGGTGTGTGTGCGCTGGGCGCTGCAAAAGGGCTTCATCACCATGCCGAAG
Source organism: uncultured Enorma sp. (assembly GCA_905210055.1). GTDB lineage: Bacteria > Actinomycetota > Coriobacteriia > Coriobacteriales > Coriobacteriaceae > Enorma. The sequence continues at coordinate 5,490 of CAJLVH010000020.1, forward strand.
TCCACGAAGCTCGCGCGTATCAAGTCGAACAGCGAAGTGTTCGACTTCGAGCTTTCGCCCGAGGATATGGCGCTGCTCGATAGCTATAACACCGACGACAACTATACGTTCCACCCCGACCGCCTCGCCGAGTGGGCGGAGCGCGTGGCTGCCGCGCACCGTGAGAGCGGTGTCTAGCCGGCAACATGCCCGTGCGGAATTCGGGCGCGCGGCGACCCGGTGCTCCCATGCGAGCCTCTATGGCACCAAGACCAGGGTCTGCCGCAGAGCGGCGATGCTTCGCCCGTCGCGAGTTCCGCAGCACGACGGCGAAGCCGTCGTGCGAGGAGTGTCTGAGCAGCGGGCGAAATATCGCCGCTCGCCAGGAGGAAGAGACTGAGAGGAGAAACCATGGATACGCTGAGCTACGCAACCTTGGAGAAGATCGGTTACGAGGGGTATGTTCTGCCGAAGGACGCGCCCGAGAAGGTGCTGCAGTTCGGTGAGGGCAACTTCCTGCGTGCGTTCGTCGACCGTTACTTCGACCTCGCGAACGAGGTGACCGGCTGGAACGGCAAGATCGTCATGGTGCAGCCCATCGACGGCGCCTACGGCTTCGCGGACGGCATCAATGCGCAGGATTGCCTCTACACCGTGCTCATGCGCGGCAAGCAAGACGGCGTGGCCATGGACGAGGCGCGTCTCATCTCGAGCTGCAGCCGCTGCATCAATCCGTATCGCCCGGATGACTACCAGGCCATGATGGAGGTCGCTACCTCGGACGACCTCGAGATCATCGTCTCGAACACCACCGAGGCAGGCATCGCCTACGACGCGTCCTGCCAGCCCACAGACGAGCCGCCGGCTAGCTTTCCCGCGAAGCTCGCCCAGGTGCTGCATGCGCGCTGGGAGGCCGGCAAGCCGGGCGTCGTGGTGCTCTCCTGCGAGCTCATCGACAACAACGGCGCCGAGCTGCTGCGTATCGTGCGCCAGCATGTGGCCGATTGGGGTTGGGAGGAGGCCTTCGACGCGTGGCTGCAAACGGACTGCACGTTCTGCACGACGCTCGTGGACACGATCGTTCCCGGCCGTATCCGCGATGCCGCTGAGGCCGCTGCGGTAGCCGAGCGCCTGGGTTACGAGGATCCGTTTCTCGCCGTGCGCGAGCCCTTCCAGATGTGGGGTATCCAGGGCGACGAGACGCTCGCCGCGAAGCTCCCGTTTATTCAGGCCGAGCTGCCGGGTGCATTCGTGACGCCCAACGTAACGCCCTACAAGAAGCGCAAGGTGCGCATCCTGAACGGCGCCCACACCGGCTTCGTGCCGGGCGCGTGGCTCGCGGGCTTCGATATCGTGCGCGACTGCATGCACGACGATGTGGTGCGAGGCTTCATGAACACGTTGCTCGAGCGCGAGGTCATCCCGACGCTTTCCGCCGAGCTCGATGAGGCTGACCTGCGCGCCTTCGCGGCAGCCGTTCAGGATCGCTTCGACAACCCGTTCATCGACCACCAGCTGCTCTCTATCTGCCTCAACTCCACGTCGAAGTGGGCGGCGCGCGACCTGCCCACGATGCTCGACTACGTGGAGCAGATGGGCGAGCTGCCGCGCTGCCTCACCACGAGCCTCGCCGCGCTCATCGCGTTCTACACGACCGGCTTTGAGGGGCGCGACGCGGACGGTCTGCACCTGCGCCGTGCGGATGGCACCGCGTACACCGCGCAGGACGACGCTTGGGTGCTCGATTTCTACGCTGAGCGCCACGATACGGATGATGCCCAGCTCGTGCACGAGGTGCTCGGTTGCGAGCAGATGTGGGGCCAGAGCCTGCTCGAGGTCGCAGGTCTCGAAGCAGCCGTGGCCGCGGCACTCGCGACCATCCGCACCGAGGGCGTGAAAGCTGCGTTTACCGTCGCATGACGTAAAAATACCCCAGGGGTTTTTAACATCTTTTGGATCCGGTACTACGAGGAGGTGCTCCATGCAGGCAATTGTTCTCATCAACCCGCTCGATAACGTGGTCGTGGCGCTGCGTCCGCTTGCGGCGGGCGAGGTACTCAGCGTCGAGGGCGCAGGCGAGGTGCGCGTTGCGGAGGATATTCCCCAAGGCCACAAGATGGCCGTGCGCGCGCTTGCCTTGGGCGATAACGTGGTGAAGTACGGTCTGCCGATTGGCCATGCGACCTGCGATATCGCTGCCGGCGAGCACGTGCATACGCATCGCATGGCCACGAACCTTTCCGGCGAGATCGAGTACACCTACGAGCCGGCCGTGCGCGACCTCGAGCCGGTCGAGCCCGAGACCATGCGCGCGTTCCGCCGGGTGGACGGTCGCGTGGGCATTCGCAACGAGGTATGGATTCTGCCCACCGTGGGTTGCGTGAACGAGGTCGCTGCGGCGCTTGCTGCGGACGCGGCGGATCTTGTGCACGGATCCGTCGACGGCGTTGTGGCGTTCGCGCATCCCTTCGGCTGCAGCCAGACGGGCGCAGACCACGCCCAGACGCGAAAGCTTCTCGCCGCGCTCGCGCATCATCCCAATGCGGGTGGTGTGCTCGTGCTTGGCTTGGGCTGCGAGAACCTCACGCATGAGCAGTTCGTGGAGGAGCTGGGCAACTTCGACGAGCAGCGCATTCGCTTCCTCACCTGCCAAGACGTGGATGACGAGATGGCTGCTGGCCGCGAGATCCTGCAGGAGCTCGTGGAATATGCTGCTGGCTTCGAGCGCGAGGACGTGCCGGTGAGCGAGCTTGTGATCGGCATGAAGTGCGGCGGCTCGGACGGCCTTTCCGGCATCACGGCGAACCCCGTGATCGGGCGCGTGTCCGATATGCTCGTCGCCCGTGGTGGCACATCGATCCTCACTGAGGTTCCCGAGATGTTCGGTGCCGAGGACATCCTGCTCTCGCGGTGCCGCACGACCGAGGTGTTCGACGAGGCCGCCTCGATGCTCAACGGCTTCAAGGACTATTTCATCCGTCACGGCGAGGTGGTGTACGAGACCCCGAGCCCTGGCAACAAGGCGGGTGGCATTACTACGCTCGAGGACAAGAGCTGCGGCTGCGTGCAGAAAGGCGGTGCCGCGCCCATCGACGGCGTACTGGGCTATGGCGACCGCATCCAGGCGCGCGGGCTCAACCTTTTGTGCGGACCGGGCAACGACCTCGTGTCCGCGACGGCTCTCGCCGCTGCCGGTGCGAACATCGTGCTCTTCTCCACGGGACGTGGCACGCCGTTCGGCAGCGCCGTGCCCACCTGCAAAGTGTTCACCAACACCGCGTTGAGCGAGCGCAAGCCCGGGTGGATGGATTTCAACGCAGGCGTTGTGGCCGATGGCGAGCGTACCATCGACGAGGCCGCCGCGGATCTGTTTCACCGCGTGATCGCTTTCGCGGAAGGAGAGAAGACCGTGAGCGAGCGTGCGGGGTACCGGGGGATTGCCATCTGGAAAGACGGCGTCACGCTCTGACGGACTCAGGCACCCGACCTTGGCCTTCAGGCGGACGGCCATGGCCCTTAAGGCCTATGGCCGTCCGCTTTCAGGCCAATCTCGGGCACCTGAGCCCGTCAGAGATCGGAAGTGGGACTTTGGCACCAGGTCTCTGAGTCCCACGGCACCGAGTGATAATTTGAGTCCTGGACGGAAACTATCACTTCATGAGAGAAAGAGGAATAGATATGGCAAAGACATTCGATGCAAGCGTTCAGACCATTACGTTGAACGATGGCAGCCAGATTCCGCAGGCGGGGTTCGGCACGTTTAAGATCGATCCGACGGACACGCAGCGCGCGGTCGAGGAGGCGCTCGAGATCGGCTCCCGCCACATCGACACCGCGTCTGCCTATGCGAACGAGGCCGGCGTGGGCGCCGCGCTCCGTGCGACGGGTATGGTCGACAACGTCTACACCGTGACGAAGCTGCGCAACGCGGATCAAGGCTACGACAATGCCTTGCGCGCTTGCGAGACCTCGCTTAAAGATCTTGGCCTCGACCGTATCGACCTCTACCTCATTCACTGGCCGGTTCCAACGCAGGATCGCTACGTCGAGACGTGGCGAGCTATGGCGAAGCTCGTAGAAGACGGCCTGGTTGGTTCCATCGGCGTATGCAACTTCCTGCCCGACCATCTGCGTCGCTTGGTGGACGAGACGGGTGTGGTGCCCGTGGTGAACCAGGTCGAATCGCATCCGGCGTTTTGGCGCCCGGAGCTCGATGCGCTTTGCCGCGAGCTTGGTGTGGTCGTAGAGGCATACTCGCCGCTCGGCCGCGGTAGCGACATCGAATCCGCTCCTGCAAAAGCTGCCGCCGCTGCACATGGCGTGACCTGCGCGCAGGCGGTGCTTCGCTGGCATATCCAGAAGGGCCACGTGATCATCCCCAAGTCCACGCATGTCGAGCGCATGCGCGAGAATCTCGATGTCTTCGGCTTTGAGCTCACGGACGCCGAGATGGCAGCTTTCGACGCGCTCGATTGTCCGGAAGGCCAGATCAGCGGCGACCCGAATGCGTTCGACCGTCCGCAAACGCTCGAGGACATGATGGCGCGCGGAAACGTGAAGTAGGCTGCTGAATCGGCGTAGAGGAGAGCAAGATTACCTTCGGTGCATACGACGATACGATGCGCCACCTGCCGCCTCACTTGGTGCCCAAGTACGAGAGCGATCGGTATGAATGCGGCAATGCGTTCGCCGTGAATTCCGGACGCGCAGCGCTTGCGGACGAGGGATGTGACGAGCCGGCGCACAGATCGTTGCCGCGTTCTAGCGAAGGAGGCCAAACCCAGTCCAGAAATTAGTCTCAACTGGGTTAGAAGTTCACTCGATTCGGTTATCAACGGTTATATTGAAACACGGCGAGTAGACCGCATGAGCGAAAGCCAACTACCTGCGGTTTTATTGGTTCAAAACGCTAGTCTACTCGGGCAGTCCAAGAATAACCGTTGATAACCGAAAGTTTTTGATTTTGCGACCCCAAATCACACTGATCTGCTCGCCTAGGGCTGGATGGAGCAGATGAGGCCCGTGGGAAAACGATGGAAGCGACAGATGGAAAACGGTCTCGGCACGAAGAGCTGTCTGCCGAGACCGTTTTTTTCAGCGCATTTCGTGCGGCATCGAGCCGCTTGCCACGTACAGAGAGGCTACTCTATGCGTAAACCTCGCGGTAGAGCGCCTGCATGTCTTCCACGGTGACTGATTTGATAGTGTTCGCAGGGCTACCGCTCGCCTGCGCATCGTTCGCCATCTTCTCGATCGCGGCATAAAACGCTGTGCGTTTCACGCCGAATTGCTCGAGGGTAGGGACGTTCAGCTCTTCGAGTAGCGCATGGATCGCGGCCATGAGGTCTTCTGCAGCCGTCTTGTCGTCCGACGCGGTGCTCACGCCACAATAGCGGGCGACCTCGGCGAAGCGGTCGTAAGCGCCGTCGAGCGCGAAGTTGAAGCACGCCTCCATGAGCATGGCGTTCGAGAGGCCGTGCGGCACGTGGAAGAGCGCGCCGATGGGGCGGGACATGCCGTGGATGATCGTGACAGACGCATTGTTGAACGCGATGCCCGCTTCGGTGGCGGCGATGGACATCTGCGTGCGCGCCTCGACGTTGTTGGGTTCGCGCACACAGGTCGCCAGGCTCTCGAAGATGCGCTTGGCGGCGGAGAGCGAGAACGTTTGCGAGAGCGGCTGTGCCTTGCGCGAGGTGTAGGACTCGATAGCGTGGCAGAGCGCATCGAGGCCGGTCGCGCTTGTGACGCTTGCGGGTGCGGTGAGCGTGAAGGTCGGGTCGACGATGGCGACCTCGGGGATGAGCGGAGCGCCAGCGATAAGCATCTTCACGTCTGCCTGCGTGTTCGTGATGATAGTGAATTGCGTGGCCTCGGAGCCGGTGCCGGCGGTGGTGGGGATGGCGACCATGGGGCACACGGAGCCGGAGAAGTTCTCTCCTAGGAACGAATCGATGTCGCGGCCGCTCGAGACGACCATCGCGATGGCCTTCATGGTATCGATGGGCGAGCCCCCGCCGAGCGCGATCATGAAATCGCAGCCGTGCTCCTGGAAGAGCTCGGCACCGCGCGCGACCATGGTGTCGACCGGTTCGGAATTGACCTCGTCGTAGACGTGGTAGGAGATACCGGCATTGTCGAGCATGTTCGTCACGCGGGCGAGGTTGCCGAGCTTGGCCATCATGGCGTCGGTTACGATGAGCGCACGCGTGCCGAGCGTTGCGACGAGCGTCGATGCCTCAGCGAGGGCATCCGGTCCGTAGATGATGTGATGGGGCGTGATGAAGGTTCGGGCAGTGCTTTGGGACATGGCTCCTCCTTGGTGATGCGGCTCCTGGGGCGATGCGCTTGCCGAAACCCAGCACAACGGGGTTTGATTTCGGCATATCGCGTCGCGGCTTTCGAAAACTTACGTTTTGAAGATGGCAAAAATATGCATCTACCTGCGATTTCTAGTATATCGCATTTGAATACAGGGGTATGCGTCTTTCAACCGAAAAAGAACGTTGCGCGCGTGCGAGCACGCCGTGGTGGACTCGATTCCGAAAAACCCGGGCAGAAAAGGGCGCGTGCAATTACGTCTTTCGCCAGCGCCCGTCATGTCCTGCCCGGATTTCTAGTGGGGAGGGAGCGGCGGCTCCCTGTAGAATGGTGCCGATCGGAAATTGCGGACGAAAGGAACCTTCATGGAGCAGTACAAGCAGGAGTTCATCGAGTTCATGGTCGAGAGCGACGTGCTCAAGTTTGGCGAGTTCACGCTCAAGAGCGGCCGCACCTCGCCGTTTTTCATGAACGCAGGTGCCTATGTGACCGGTGAGCAGCTCAAGCGCCTGGGCGAGTTTTACGCGCGCGCCATCCACGACAATTTCGGCCTCGACTTCGACGTCGTCTTCGGCCCCGCATACAAGGGCATTCCGCTGTCGGTTGTCACGGCCATCGCCCTGCATGAGCTCTACAGCAAGGAGGTCAAGTACTGCTCCGACCGCAAAGAGGTCAAGGACCACGGCGCAGACAAGGGCGGCATGCTCGGCTACGAGCTCAAGGATGGCGACCGCGTGGTGATGGTCGAGGACGTCACGACGTCGGGCAAGTCGATCGACGAAACGTATCCCAAGCTCAAGGCTGCGGCAGACGTCGAGATCAAGGGGCTCATCGTGTCGCTCAACCGTATGGAGCGCGGCTTGGGCGGCGTGGTGACGGCGCAGCAGGAGATCCAGGAGAAGTACGGCTTTCCCGTGGCGTCGATCGTGTCGATGGCTGAGGTCACCGAGGTGCTCTACAACCACGAGGTGGGTGGCCGCGTGGTGATCGACGACAAGATTAAGGGAGCGCTCGACGCCTACTACGAGCAGTATGGCGTGAAGGCATAAGGCGAGCACGGTCGCTGTTCGGCGCGCGTGCCGATCGTATCGGTCGGGCGGCAATACCGTGCCTTGCGCGTTTCTTTTCGAAACGCTTACCGATGAAAGCGCGCTGTGCGAGCAATTGTCCGCGCGGCGCGCTACCATGGTAGACACCGATAAACGAAGCGCGCGTTGTTGCGCTTCATGGCTGCGTATGGAGGATACGATGTATAAAAAGATGCTGCTCGCGCCGGTGATGGCCATCGCCTGCGTGCTCACGCTCGTGCTTGCTGGATGCGGCGGGGCTTCGGCTGAAGACCTGATTCGCGAGAACATCGAGAGCTACATGGGCGAGATCGACGGCGCGAACGAAGAGTTCGTTGCCGGTCTCGAGGCGAGCGCGGGCGAAGATCTTGAGCTGCTCGGCCTCTCGGCGGACGAGTTCGCTGCTGCCTACCTCGATGGCTACGGCTACGAGATTGGCGACATCACCGTCGATGGCGAGACCGCGACAGCCGAGATTACCATCACCATCAAGTCGTACTCCGACATCATGACCACGTTCCAGAACGACTTCTACGAGTGGGCGTATAGCGTCGATGACAGCTCCGTCACGCAGGACGACATCTATCAGCAGGCGGGTCAGATGCTTCTCGACGCGACGAACAACGCCGAGCCCGTCTCCACGACGGTCGAGGTCGGCTACACGCAGAACTCCGATGGCGATTGGGAGATGGATTCCAGCTCTCAGACCGAGCTCTCCTCGGTGGTCTTGGCGTAGCAGGCTTACAGCAGACGCCTTAGGTGCGTTTGGTTTGCACAGTTGATTCGCGTGCGCCCCGCCCTGGTGTGGGGCGCTTTGCTTAGGTCGATGGTTGGAGGAAGCGATGTTCTGCACGAATTGCGGCAAGGAATTGCCCGAAGGAACGATGTTCTGTACGCAATGCGGGAGGCCTGTTGAAGCTGCGGCAACGCCTGGGGTCGCGCCGGCACCGCAGCCCGCTGCCGAGGAGGCGTCTGCCCCCGGTGCCGCTCCTGCACCGCAGCCCGCGGCGGTCGCGCCGGCGGCCAATCCCACGCCGGCGGCAGAACCCACCTATACGGAAGGCTCGCAGCCCGCGCCTGCATATGCCGCACCGCAGCCCGCGCCTGCCCCCAATCCCGTATCGGCACCCGAACAGCCCAAGAAGAAGGGCGGCAAGGGCAAGATTGTGGGCATCGTGCTGGGTATCGTGGTGCTCGTTGCCGTGCTCGGCGTGGGCGGGTACTTCGTCTACACGAACTTCTTCGCCACAGGTCCCGAAGAGGTCATTATGGAGGACCTTGAGGCACAGCTCGCAGATTACTCCGATCCCACAACGGGCAATGGCGACCGTCTCATGACCGAGGCGGATAACGTGCTCTCCGGCCTTGTGGCGTACCCGAGTCCGGGTGCCGACGCGTACGAGGCGTGGCTCGAGGACAGCTCCTACACGGTGGACGGCGTCGTGGTGGCAGACGATGGCGACACGGCGACGGCGACTGCCACGGTGACGCACGCGCCGCTCATTGAGTTCGTCGAGAATCACGAGGGTCTTGCGGACGACCCCGGCGAGCCTCAGGAGACGACGCTCGAGCTCACCTACGTGCGTGACGGCTCTTCCTGGACTGCCGACGGCGACGAGCTCGAAGAGGCGGTCTTCACGGCGTATCTACCCTCCGATGAAGAGCTCATCATCTCGGACGTCGACAGTTATTTCGAGGCGGACGACGACATGCGCTCGGGTTTCATCGCCGGGCTCGAGAGCGGATCGGGTGGAGAGCTCGACCAGCTCGGCATCTCGGCCGATGAGTTCGCCGACGCCTACCTCGACGGCTACGGCTACGAAGTGGGCACGGTGACGGTCGATGGCGACACCGCCGAGGTCGAGGTGACGGTCACGATCAAGTCGTATGCCGAGATCATGAGCACATTCGAGAGTAACTTCAATGCATGGGCGGAGTCGGTCGACCCCTCGACAATCACGAGCGAGGACCAGGTGTATCAGAAGGCCGGCGAGATGCTTATGGAGGCAGCGCAGGCGGCAGAACCGGAAGCGTACGATGCCACACTCACATTCTCGCAGGACAGCAGTGGCGTATGGTGGATGGATTCCAGCTCGGAATACGAGCTCATGAGTATCCTGGGTCTCTAAAGCCGATAGCGAGATAGCATAAGGCGGGGTGCTGCGATGGTGCGGTGCCCCGCCTTGCGTTTACACGCCGGTAAGCGCGATGAGCTCATCGGGGTGCTCGAGGATGAAATCCGCGCCCGCCGCTTCGAGCTCGGTTGCGCCGCGAAAGCCCCATGCCGCGCCTGCCACGAGCAAGCCGGCGTTGTGGCCGGTTTGTACGTCAACGTTGCTATCACCCACGTAGAGAACCCTTTGGGGGTCGGCACCGAGCCGATCAAGCACGTAACGCGTGATGGGTACCGCGGGCTTGGGCGGGAAGGCGGCAAGCGCGCCCTGCACGACCGCGAACCGTTGCCCGAAGAAGCGCTCGACGAGCGGCAGCGCTGCGTCGTGATCCTTGTTTGTGAGGACGGCGAGGGTGATGCCCGCCGCCCGAAGGCTATCGAGTGCCTCGATGATGCCGGGATACGGCGCGGTGTGATCTTCCTTGTGCTCGGCGTAGCGAGCGCGGAATTCGGCAAGAGCCTGTGCGAACATCGCCTCATCGCCCAGGTATTCCGCGGGCATGATGCGCTCGACGAGCTTGAGCATGCCGTTGCCCACCTTATAGCGGTAGGCATCGAGGGGAAACGTCGGCCAACCATGCAGCTCGCAGACGTAGTTGCAGGCGCAGGCGAGATCCTCGAGGGTGTTCAAGATCGTGCCGTCGAGGTCGAAGACGGCATGCGTGAACCGAGCGTTCATCACAAGGTGCCTTTCAGATCGGTACGTGATGCTTCCATGTTTAGCGTCGGATCATCACGGTCTAGCAGATACGGGGGAGCTGTTCGCCGACGAGCATGTCGAGGATGCGCGTCGACCCCCAGGGTGTGCGTACGGTCACGCGCGGGCTTGCCGAGACCTCGCGCACCGCTCCTATGATGGCCGCTTCCGTGCCCGAGGGGTGCGCTTGCATGGCAGCGAGTGCCGCTTCAGCCTCTTCGGGCGGAACGATCGCGACCATCTTGCCCTCGTTCGCGACCTGCAGCGGGTCGTAGCCGAGCATATCGCATGCGCTTTGCACCTCAGGTCGCACGGGGACGGCGTCCTCGTCGATTTCGATATCCACGCAGCTCGCGATCGCGAACTCGTTCAGGGTGCTCGCGAGGCCCCCGCGGGTGGGGTCGCGGAAGCACCGGACGTGCGGTGCCGCCTCGAGCACCGCTGCGACGAGTCCATTGAGCGGGGCCGCATCGCTCACGATGCTCGTTTGGAACGAGAGGCCTTCGCGCACGCTCATGATGGCGATACCGTGGTCGCCGAGCGTGCCGGAGACGAGTACGATGTCGCCCGGCTCACAGGCGCTGCTCGCAAGGTTCACGCCCTCGGGGACGTCGCCCACTCCTGCGGTGTTGAGATAGATGCCGTCCGCGCAGCCCCGTTCAACGACTTTCGTGTCACCGGTGATGATTGCTACGTTCGCCTCGCGCGCGGCTTCTGCCATGCTCGTGCAGATGCGGCGCAGGTCGTCGAGGGGAAACCCCTCCTCGATTACAAAGCCGCAGGAAAGGTAGCGCACATGGGCGCCCGAGGTTGCCACGTCGTTCACCGTGCCGCATACCGCGAGTCTGCCGATGTCTCCACCGGGGAAGGTGTGCGGCGTGACGACGAAGGTGTCGGTGGAAAGCGCGATGCGTCCCGTAGGCGGCAACGCGGCGACGCCGGCATCGTTGCCGGCATGCAGCTCGGGCGCGTCGAACGCCTCAAGGAACACCTCGTCGATGAGGCGCTTCATCATGGCTCCGCCCGACCCATGTCCGAGCTGAACGGTTTCGCAAGATAGCATCGTTGCTCCTTAACGCCAGATGTTAAAAACCCCTGGGGTTATTTTACACGGGGTCAATCCCGATAGCGGTAATGCGCGGCGCAGCTGCCCTCGCTCGAGACCATGCACGGGCCCACCGGGTGCTCGGGCGTGCACGTGCGGGCGAAGAGCGGGCAGGAGGTCGGTGCAATAACGCCGCGCAGCACGTCGCCGCAACGGCACCCGCGCGGCTCGCTCACGGGTTCGACCTCCACCGCAAAGCGGCGCGCGGCATCGAAGCGCGCAAACGTATCGCGGATGCGCAGACCAGAGCCGGGAAGCGGGCCGAGCCCGCGCCAGGTGGCATCCGCGTGCTCGAAGACGCGCTCACAGAGGCTGCGCGCCACCGGGTTCCCGTCGTCGCGGACTCCGCGGCGGTAGGCGTTCACGATGGCGGGCTGTCCGCTCGTCACCATCTCGACGAGCAGCGCGATGCCCTCCAGGATGTCCACCGGCTCGAATCCGGTTATGACGCCGGGGGTTTCGAACTCGTCGACGAGAAAGCGGAATGGCGCGGCGCCCGTGATGGTAGAGACATGGCCGGGAAGGATGAAGCCGTCGACAGCGCACGCAGGATCGCTCGCGATAGCGCGCAGTGCAGCTGGCGTGGTCTTGTGCATGCAAAGCACGGAGAAATTCGCGAGCCCACGCTCTTCGGCAGCAAGGATGCTCGCTGCGATGAGGGGTGCTGTGGTCTCGAACCCGATACCCAGGAAGACGACCTCGCGTTCGGGGCGCTTCACCGCGAGCTCGATGGCGTCGAGTGGCGAGTAGACGATGCGGATGTCGTGCCCGGCAGATTTCTCTTCCGTGAGCGACGAGCTGCTGCCGGGCACGCGCATCATGTCGCCGAACGTGGCGACGGTGAGGCCGTCTTGCCGTGCGAGCGCGATGGCGTGGTCGATGTCGTGGTTCGCCGTCACGCAGACCGGGCATCCCGGGCCAGAGAGCAGCTGTAGGTTGCGGGGGAGCATGGAGCGGAAACCATAGCGCCCGATGCTCATGGTGTGCGTACCGCAGACCTCCATGAGGTTGATGTGCCGGTCGCCGACGATGTGCTCGATGCGAGCGATGAGCTCGCGCGCGAGCTTGGGATCGCGAAAGGCTTCGAGGTCGAGTGCGCTCGTCATGAGTGTGCTGCCTGGGATGGGACTGTCTGGTAGGTGCTTGCGCTCAGCCCGAGGTCTTCGGAGGCGAGTTCATCCAGCTCGCGGACGATCTGGATGGTCTCTTCGGCTTGCTCGGCATCGATGACCTCGATAGCGAAGCCAGCGTGCACGAGCACCCAATCACCGATCCGAGCGCTTGGCGTAAGTGAAAGCGAGATGTCGCGGCGGACTCCCATCATGTCGATCGTCGCCGTGCTATCGCGCACATCGACGATCTGTCCCGGTATGGCAAGGCACATGATTGCTCCTTTAGCTTGGTCGCGTTAGATGGTACCCCGCCGTCATGCGGAGGGCAAACCCTCGCTGTGCCGTGCGCGGGCGATTGCGGCCTGGCCGTACGCGATGCCGCCGTCGTTGAGCGGGATGCGTTCCGGCACCAGTACGCGCAGGCCGTTCGCTTCCAGGCGCTTCCACGTTTCTTCGAGGATGAGGCGGTTCATGAAGACGCCGCCGCCCAGTGCCGCGGTGTGCAGGCCACGTTCACGTGCGATCGCGGCGGCGACATCGGCGGCCATGCGTGCGACGGCGGCATGGACGGCAAATGCGAGTGCGCACGCGTCGCTGGCGCTGGCGATGCCGTCGAGCAGCGCAGTGAGCAGGGGTGCCGGATCGGCGTGCAGCACGTTTTCTGCGTTCTCGCGATGCCCCAGCGCTCGGTTTTCCCGCGATTCACCTGAAGCATAGGCGAGGGGGGCGAACGTGCTGTGCGTATGGGAGGAGCTAACGGCATCCGAGCCATGTTCCCGGAGACGTGCCCGGCTCGCCGCTGCCTCAAGTTCGATCGCGGGCTCTCCATCGTAGGACGCGTGCTCACATATGCCCAGGATGGCGGCGCAGGCGTCGAGGAAGCGCCCCATGCTGCTCGTGAGGGGGCTGTTGATGCCGCGTTCGAGCATGGTGTCCAGTATGCCGCGCGCTTCGTCTCCCAAGCTCTGGAGCAGGCGCGTCGCTCCGGGATGCTCGAGCAGGCCGTGCTGCCGCAGAAGCGCAAAGGCCGAACGGCGCGGATCGCGGATGGCCGCGGCTCCGCCGGGAAGCGGCCAGGGTGCGAGATGCGCGGCGCGCTCGAAACCAGAAAGCGTTGCGACGAGGAACTCTCCGCCCCAGATGGTCCCGTCTGTGCCCGCCCCGGTGCCATCGAACGCGATGCCCACCACGGGTTCCCGTACGTCGAAGTTCTCGTAGGCGGCTGCCTCGGCTATCGCGGCGCCGATATGCGCATGGTGGTGCTGCACCTCGATGAGGGGAAGGCCGTGCCTCGCCGCCGCGCTGCGCGCCCATTGTGCGGTGAGATAGGTCGGATGCAGATCGCAGGCGATGATATCCGGTTCAAGATCGAACAGGCTGCACGAGCGCTCGCGTGCCTCGTGCCAAGCGTCGAGGGCGCTCGCATGCTCCACATCTCCAACATGCTGGGAGAGGAAGCAGAGCGCGGTTCCTTGACTCTGTTCGCGCGTGAGGGCAAGCGTCGCCTTTTGTTCACTCCCGCAGGCAAGGATGCAAGGAGCCCCGGCTGCCTGCGCGGTCTCGTGTGTACGGGGAGATTTCGTGACATCCGCGGCGGGTAACTCGAGCGGTTGCGGCGCATAACCTCGCGCGCGGCGCACGGCGAGCTTGGTTCCCCGGGCGCCGACGCGCACCACGGAATCGTCGTAGCGCGAGAGAATGGCGCGGTCGTTTCCCAGAAGCGCATCGGCGATGCCGCCCTCGACAAGGCGCTCCCACGCGCGCGCGTCGTCGGTCTCTATGGGCTCTCCGCTCACGTTGCCACTTGTCATGATGAGCGCCCCGATGCCGCGCGAGGCGCATGCGGCGAGCAGCAGATGCTGCAGCGGGGTATATGGAAGCATCACACCGAGCTCGGGCAGCTGAAAGGCGACGTTAGAGGCAAGCAGCGCGCCCGCGCTCGTCGCCGGGGTAGGCGCAGCATCGCTCGTCGAGTGTCGGCGTACGAGGACGATCGGGCGCACACTGCCGGCGAGCAGGCTGCGCTCGCCGTCCGATACCGCGCAGATGCGCTCGATGTCTTCTATGGCACGAACCATCACCGCGAACGGCTTTCTCGGCCGGCGCTTCCGCGCGCGCAGCGTCGCGACCGCGCGCTCATCGCTCGCGTTGCACGTCAGATGAAAGCCGCCGAGCCCCTTGATCGCCACGACGCCGCCCGCGGCGAGCACGTTCGCACAGCGCTCGATGATGCTGTCGCTTTCCACGCGCGTCACGCCGACGCGGGTTGCCTGTTCGGTGCGCTCGCGCCAGGTAATATGAGGTCCGCAGGCAAAGCATGCATCCGGTTGGGCGTGGAAGCGCCGGTCGAGCGGATCGGCGTACTCGTGGGCGCATGCGTCGCACATGGGGAAGGCCGCCATCGACGTCGCGGCGCGATCGTAGGGGAGCGAGCGGATGATGGTGAAGCGCGGCCCGCAGTTCGTACAGTTGATAAAGGGGTAGTGGTAGCGGCGATCACCGGGGTCGAACAGCTCGCGCAGGCAGTCGGGGCAGGTCGCGATGTCCGGCGAGACGAGTGTCGTGCGCTCGGCGTCTTCGCTGGATGCGAGGATGCGGAATGGTTCGCGCGCGTCCGCACCGTGCGTCGGGGCGTGCGAACAGCTGCGTTCGTCCTCGCCCACGGCATCTTCGGCCGGCGAAACCACGATACCGTCGATGCGCGCGGCAGCCGGGGCACAGTCGCGCAGCGCGTGCACGAAGGCATCGAGTGCGGCCTGCTCCGCCGTAGCCTCGATGTGTACGCCGTCGCCTGCGTTCAGCACCCATCCACGCACGCCGGCAGCGACGGCCTCGCGGTACACGAATGGCCGCATGCCCACGCCCTGGACGATGCCGGTGATATGGATGCGAACGCGCTGCACGGACATGAGCGGCCCGCTACCAATCGAGGCTCGACTCCGTGGCGGCGCAGGTGAGCTTGCCGTGCTTCACGCCGCGGAGTGCGAGGAGCTTGTCCGCGAGCTCGTAGACGCGCTCGCCCTTGCCGCGAAGCGCGAGGATTTCGAGGCAATTATGGTGATCGAGGTGCACGTGCATCGTCGAGACGATCTCTGCTGTGTAATCGTGCTGCACCTCGTCGAGCCGGCGCGTGAGGTCGCCGGTATGGTGGTCGTAGATCATGGAGAGCGAGCCTATGACC
>CAJLVH010000021.1 GCA_905210055.1 uncultured Enorma sp.
TACACGTAGCCGCCGGTCGAGATGGTTCCCTGCTCCGCCATACGCGCTACGCACCTCTGTGCGGACGCGTCTTCCGACGCGCCGTCCACAACTGCCGCGGTATCGTCTGCCGCATCATCGTGAAGCAGGGCATCCACCACAGCCCTTCCGCCAACGAACAGAACGAGTGCGGCGAGCGCGCAGCCAACGAACACCGATGCCGCGACGATGATGCGCCGCGTACGCTCGGAACCACCTGGGGCGTCATTCCCCTCACGCGAAATATGAGAGCGCTGAGGCGCTGAAGCACCCGAAGCCTCGCGGCGCAGGCGCTCGACGTCGCGCTGGCGGGCACGAGCAGCCTCATGAGCGGCGCCCGCCGCGTTGATGGGTGCCTGCACACCATGCGAATCGCGGGCGACGTGCGCGGTTTCCTCTCGGGATGCATGGCTTGGGCGAAGATGCTGCGGCATGTCGACCTCCAACGCGCAAAAACAAGACTATGACGTCGTGCATAGCGTACCATCGCCGCAACGCCCATCGACCACCCGCCTGCAAAGACCACGGCATCCGCGTGAATAAAAACGGGTCGTTAAAAATCGCCGAGCGACGCGTAAGAAGCGCTATCCTGTTGCACCGGAAACCACCGACCCCTTCTCTGGAGGCATTATGGAAACCGCGCTTCTGAGCGTGACCTCCTTCGCAACGATCATCGCACTCGGCATCGCGGCATCCCGCCTCGACCTCATCAGCAAGGGGGCGGATAAACTCATCTCGACCATCGTATTCAAGCTCACGCTGCCCGCAACCATCATCCACGCGTTCGGATCAACCGAGGTGCTCCCCTCCATGCTCGTCATCGTCGTGGTGGGATTCGCCTGCGCAGCGATTCCCTATGCGGTAGCCCTGCTGGCGACCAGCCATATGTCACAGCAGGATCGCCCGCTCTTCTTGTTCGGCGCAGGCGGCATGAACATCGGATGCTTCGCCCTCCCGTTCATCCAGGCGATCTTTCCTGCATCGAGCGTGGTCACCGCGTGTCTCATCGATGCGGGCAACTCCATTGTCGTGACGGGCGGGTCATTCGCCCTCACCAAAGCGCTCCTTGGCGGCGAGGACGACCCCCACCGGCTGCGCACGATGCTGAAGCGCCTGTTCTCATCCATCCCGTTTGACTGCTATATCCTGCTCGTTGCGCTCGCGCTCGCAGGCATTCGCATACCGGGCGTTGTGATCGAATTCGTGGAGCCCATCGCGAACGCGAACCCGTTCCTGTCGCTCTTCATGCTCGGGCTCATGACGAGCACGCACGTCAACGCCCGCAAGCTCAACCGCTTGTTCGAGGTACTCGCGCTGCGCGTGGGCACGAGCCTCGTGCTCTCGTTCGCCGTCTGGTTCTTCCTGCCCGTCGACAGCCTCACACGCTGCGTAATCGCCACCGTCATCTGGGCGCCCATGTCTGCCCTCGCACCCCTCTATACGCTCTGGTGCGGTGGAGACCATGGTCTCTCCGGCCTCGCGGGAACGGTCAGCATCGCAATCGGCATCACCGCGATGCTCGTGATCATCACTTGCTCCGGCGTGCTGTAGACACCCTGAAGCGGCGCGAAAGCGAGCGGGCGTAGACCTTAAGGCCGTGCCCGCTCGCTTGAATGTCAAGGTTGGGCGCTACAGCGCACCGCCAAGATCAGCAATCTCTAGATCAGGAGCACCCCGTGGTGGTTCCGCAATCCATGCACACCTTGCACGTCCCGTTCTGAACCATGCGCGAGCTGCCGCAGTTGGGGCAGGTGCTGCCGTCGTAGAGGCGCTCGCCGTGGAGCGCCGCGTCGTGCACGGCCTCGTTCACGAACGCGGCGGTATAGTAGTCGCCGTTGTTGGCGATGCCGGTCTCCTCCTCGAGTTCCTGCTCCTTCTGAGCGGCGAGCCGCGAGAGCTCCTCCTCACTCGCCACAGGCTCATCATCGGGGTCAAGCTCGACCGCCATCGGCACGACGGGCGCAGGCGTGGCACCGGCGATCTGTCCCCAGCCCTCGGGCTTCACCTGAACGCGCGTGTAGTCGCCGAGTTCGATATCGATGACCTTCGAGATGAGGTCGGAAATCGAGGTTACGTATTTGATGTTCGGGTGGCTCTGCACGAAGCCGTAGGGCTCATACATCTGCCCGCGCAGCATCTTGGAGATGCTTTCGGCCGGGATGCCGTACTGCAGCATGACGGAGATGGTCTTCGAAAGCGAGTTCAAAAGACCCATGATGGTGGTGCCCTCGCGATCGGTCGTCACGAAGAGCTCGGAGATCTTATCCTCTTCGTTGCGGTTCACCGTGGTATAGATCTTCACGCCGTCGATCTGCGCCAGGTGCGTGCGACCGTTGCGAATGCCCATGATGCGCTTGCGGCGCGCTGGTTGCTGGGCGCTCGCGAGCTGCACCTTTGCCCCCTGCGCGTACTCGAGCAGCGCCGCATAGGAAAGATCCGCCAGATCCTTCTCGCCGCCATCGTCGGAAAGGGAGGTGTTGAGCGGTTGCGCGTTCTTGGAGCCGTCGCGGTAGAGGGTGATGCCCTTGCAGCCCGTTTGCCAGGCAAGCGTGATGACGTCCTTGAAATCCTGGACGGTCGCCTCGCGCGGCAGGTTCACGGTCTTGGAGATGGCGCCGGAGACGAGCGGCGTGAGCGCAGCCACCATGAGCACGTGCCCGCGCGGCGCGATATAGCGCTCGCCCGACCCACAGACGTTCGCGGTATCGAAGATGGACAGATGCTCGGGCTTGAGGTGCGGCGCACCCTCGATCTTTCCGTCGACAATCATGCCGTTCTCATCGGTTGCCTGCACATACGCGAGGATATCGGCAACCTCATCCTCGGCATAGCCAAGATGGCGCAGGGCGTCGCCGATCACCGGATTCGCGATGGTCATGAACCCGCCGCCCGAAAGCTTCTTGTAGGCCATGTGGCTGAAGAACGGCTCGATTGAGGTGGCGCCGCAATCCATAGCAAACGAGATGGTGCCCGTGGGTGCCATAACGCTTACCTGCGCGTTACGGTATCCATAGCGCTCGCCGAGCTCTTCGGCGAACGTCCAGCTCTCGATGAGTGCGCTCGCGAGCTCGCCCTCGCCCGCCTGCTCGAGCAGGTCGAAATCGACCACCGGCGGCTCGATGGTGAGGTCTTCGAACGCATCGTTGCGAGCGCCGGCGACGCGCGCATGGTTGCGAATCACGCGCGCCATGTGACGCTTGTTGATATCGTAGCAGTCGAAGGGACCCACCTTGCGTGCCATCGTGGCGGAAACCGCATAGCTGCGGCCGGTGAGCGTGCCCACGATGGCCGACGCCAGCGCGCGCGCCTCGCGCGAGTCATAGGGCATGCCCTTCGCCATGAGCAGGCTCGCGAGATTCGAGATGCCTAACCCTGTCGCACGGAAACGATAGGTCTTGCGCGCAATGTCCTTCGTGGGGAACTGACCCCACGCGATGGACGCCTCGAGCGCGAGCTGCACGACATCGACCGTGTGTTCGAAGCCCTCCACGTCGAAATGGTCGGTCGCCGCGTCGTAGTAGCGGAATACGTTGATGGACGCGAGGTTGCAGCTCGAATCGTCCAAGAAGGCGTACTCACCGCAAGGGTTCGTGGAGTTCAGGCGGTTATAGTAGGCGCCCACGACGCCGTCCTCGCCGCCGGGGCACGTATGCCATTCGTTGAAGGTATCGCTGAACTGCGGTGCCGGGTCGGCGCAGCGCCAGGCGCTCTCGTTGAAGATGTCCCAGATGTGCTTGACCGAAACCTCGCGGTTGAAGTCGGGATCGACACGCCCCTTGAGCTCGTAGCTGGCATCCGGATCCTCGGGCAGCGCCATGACCTTCGCCATGAACTCGTTATCGATGCGCAGGGAGTTGTTCGAATTCTGCCCGGAGACCGTCGAGTAGGCCTCGCCGTTGATGTCGCCGTCGTAGCCCATCTTCATGAGCGCGAGCGCCTTGTCCTCCTCGCGCGACTTCCACGTGATGAACTTCTCGATATCCGGATGGTCGATATCGAGGCAGACCATCTTCGCGGCGCGGCGCGTGGTGCCACCGCTCTTGATGGCGTCCGCGTTGCGATCGAGACCGCGCAGGAAGCTCATGACGCCGCTCGATACCCCGCCGCCGGAAAGCCTCTCACCCTCGGCGCGCAGCGCGCTGAAGTTCGAACCTGTGCCCGAACCACCCTTGAAGAGCTTCGTCTCGGTGACGAACTCATCGGAGATGGAGTGGTCGCCGAGCAGCTTGTCCTGCACGCTCACGATGAAGCAGGCGCTCGCCTGGGTGCGCGTATACTGGTCGATCGACTCGACCACCTCGCCGCTCTCTGGGTCGACGTAATACATCTCTTGGGGTTCGCCCGCGATGCCGTAGCTGCGCTTGAGACCGGTATTGAACCACTGCGGAGAGTTGGGGGCGAAGCGTTGATCGAGAATGAGGTAGACAAGCTCGTCGTAGAGAATCTGCGCCTCATCGCCCTCTTCGATCATGCCCTCGTCGATGAGCGCCGCGACCCAGAAATCGACCATGCGATGCGCGACCTGGCGCATCGAGGTCTCGTGCCCCGTTTCGGGCACACCTGCGCGGCGGAAGTACTTCGACGCGATGATGTCTACGGCATTTTGGGAGTACTGGACGGGAAACTCGAGGTCGTGCATCTCACAGAGCACCCTGCCCGTCTTGTAGTCCGTGAGGAGCACGTCGCGCTTCGACCATTCGAAGAGGTCGTACACCGTCTTGCCTGCGTTCTCGGGTGCGTCGAGCGCCGACGTGAATCGACGGCAGATCAGCTCCTCGACTGTGGTTGCCATGGGATCCTCGCTTTCTAGCTGAAATGGGCGGCTGCCGGTAGTTTCGCTGCCCGTGCGGACAAAACCGATTCGCCTCGAGGCGCGCGGAGGCAGCCGCATTTCATTGTAGCAAGGTGGCTGAACACTAATACCAACATATTGCGATATTCCGTGAACGGTAACACTAGATATTGATTATTTAACACGTTGAGCAGTGGTGGTAAAAACAAGAAAACGGCGCACCGCCCAGTCGCAGCACGCCGTTTGCATAGCAAGGACGCTATCTACATATTGTGCCGAGGCGTGGTGTTCGCCCGGCGAACCGTTTACTCTACGTCGAAGAGCCAGTCGAGCTCGCTCTCCCACTGGTCCTCGTCGATGACCCATGAGCCGTTCTCATACGTGAGGTCGATCGTCATCTGATAGCCACCGTTCATGCCGGCCGATTCAGCCGCCTCGATGAAGATCATGCCCATGCGCTGGCAATCCTCTTCATACGTGGTGTACTGGTAGTCTTCGGAGTTCACATGGGCTTCGAGCATGTAATTGTAGTTGTCGATGAGCTCGAAGATGTCGCGGCAGTTCACGGTCGCGTACACCGTCGCCTCGTCAATCGACTCGTAGACGTAGACGTCATCGATCGTGTACGAGAAGTCCTCGAGCATGATGCGCGCGTACTCCTCCGGATCGACGCCGCAAGTCTCGAGCGTCTCATCGGTCTGGTTTTCGAAGCCCTCGTTCACGATATCGCCCACGAGCGCCAGCGCCTCGGGGTCGGCGTTCTTGAGCTTGTCGAGCTCGGCCTCAGCAGCAGCGGTGACCAGGGCCTCCGCGTCACCATCGGCGGAAACGCTCGGCTCTGCGGGATCGTCGGCGGGGGTATCCGGCTCGACGGGTTCGTCGACCGTCGCGTCCCCCGTGCTCGCACTCGGAGAATTCAGGTTAGGAATGACGAACGCCACGAGCACAACCGCCACGACGACCAGCAGCACGCCAACGATGCCGCCCACGATGAGCCCCGCATTCGATTTCTTCTGCGCCTGCACGGGCGTGGGCATATCAGCCTGCGCCGGTGCAGCATACCCGGTAGCAGGAGGCTGGGCGTACGCCGGAGGCTGTTCGGGCGCGGGCTGGCTCTGCGGAACCTGCCAGCTTGCCTGCTGTGTGGCTCCCGGCGCCGCCTGGGTGGTTCCCGGCGCGGCCTGTGTGGCTCCCGGTGCGGGTGTCACCGGAGGCTGAGGCATCCCGGCAGCGGACCACGCAGGGGGCACGGATGCCGACGCGGGCTGATCAGCCGGTGCGGGGACGGGTTGCGGAACCTCAGCCACAGGCTGCTCGGGCGTGGGCTGAGCGGGTGCAACAGGCTGCTCGGGCGCAGCGGGCTGCTCGGACTCGGCAGGTTGCGGCACAGGGGGCATTCCCTGCTGCTCTTGCTCGTTCATGGCGGTCTCCTCCCTTTGCGCGCGTCGCGCGCCTCAACGGTTTTTTCATTATATCGTGGGAGAGGGTACCGTTCCACCACACCGCCAACTGTTTTGATCTCCGTTCTCGGGCATATGCCCTCATCGCCGAGGCGATGAGGGCATCATCCTCCCATACCACCTCCTTCTTGCAGAAACACGTCCCTTTACGGTATCGTTGTTGCGTTTCCGACCAAAGCATTCGATAGTCGATCCGCAACCGCGAAAGGCAAGCGATTCCCATGGCTCTCTCCGGCAAGCACGTTCGCCATCTGCGCAGTCTCGCCCACCATCTCAAGCCCTCCATCATCATTGGTAAAACCGACGTGAACGACGGTGTGGTGGAGCAGGCGAATGCCGCCCTCGAAGCTCATGAGCTCATCAAGTGCTCGGTGCTCGACACCTCCTCCCTCGATGCCCGTGAGGCCGCCGATATCCTCGCCGAGCGCTGCCATGCCGAGGTAATCCAGGTCATCGGTCGCAAGTTCTCCCTGTACCGCGAGAGCAAGCGCGACGATATCGAGCACATCGCGCTTCCCTAGCGAACCCCAAGCAGGGCGCAGCGTAAAGACGCGCACACTCGGCAATCCGCCAACTTGCCCGATGCCGCGAGACTCCGTGCGCAATTATGCTCCGTACCTCAAGCGCCTCCCCTCGATCTGCCTGTATACCCGCTCCGTCTCGGGCTCGGGAGCGCGGTCGGCCTGTCGGCGCAGGTGCTCCCGATGCATGCGATACACCTCCTCGACATCTGAATACCGTCCGGCAAGCTCGTAAACCTGCAATGCGCGTCGTACGACATCCTCGCGTCCCGCCTCGCTGCGCAGCGCCGCCTCGATCATCCAAAGCGCGGAGTTCACATCCTCTTCCTCGATCGCTACGTCCACGCCGCGAATCATGCAGTCGATGAACTTCGTCTGCAGTACATGACGCATATGGGTGAAATACGGGATGGTGCAGCGATCGGGGACGAGCAGCGGCCCCAAATACAAGCTCTCCACCTTCAAGCACATCGATATGAGCTGCGAAGAGCTCATGCGGAGGTGTCCGAGCAGGATCTCGCGCGCGAGCTCGCCAAAGCGGACGACATCGCAGTCCACGAACTCGCTGTTGAAGGCGATGCCATCCCCCTGCGTCACGATGTACTGCGGCCCATCCTTGCGCTGCCCCAGGGCATGTCGCAACGTCGACAACGTCGAATAGAGGTTCTCACGTGCCTTCGCGTAATCCAAACCCGGCCAGATTTCCTCGGTGATGGTGCGACGCGTGACGTACGTTCCCCGTTCGATAGCGAGGCGCGCTGCAAGAAGCCCTATCTTGCGCCGCTTCCAGATGGTATCCGTAAGGACATGCCCGTTCCTCGTCACCGAGAAACCGCCGAGCAGCCGGATGGACACCCTCCCGACCTCCTCTTCTGAATAATCCTTTGCGAACAGCTCGAACAAGGGCTGCTCTTCGTCTTTCGGATCCTCATCGAACAGATAGTACGGGGCGGTGCCCGCCGGCAGCATGCGACGCAGCGCATCGGCGCGCGGGCCCAAAACCGATATCGCAAGCCGTGCGAACAGCCTGAACGAAGGCGTGAGCAACGTCTCCTTGTGCAAGGAGAACCACGCGGCGAGCTCGGCGTCATCGCGTGCTGCAGAGAGGCAAGCCGCGCATTCCCAAGCCTCCGCAGGCGTCACATCCTTCCTGTTCAGATCCTGAAGACCTGCTTCTTCGCGCACCGCTCCGCGAGACATACCGCACAGATGCGCGATGCGCTCAAGGAATCCCGCCTGCATCTGCAAGTACGGTTGGCCTTCGTCCGCGAGCTTCAACACCTGCTGTGCACGGAAGCGCGCGTTGATTGCCTGGCCTTGCACGAGCTCCTGCCAACCGGCGAACAACGTCGCTGTCAACTGCAGCGATAGGTCGGATGCTCGGAGTGCTGCGGTGCCCGCATCGGTGAAAGCGCGCTCGTCGATGAGCGGTGACCCTGCGAGCAGGCGCCGAGCCGAACGCACGAGCCTAGCATAGTTCACCAGCGGTGCCAGCTTGCGCTCGCGAAATACACGGTCCGCCACTGCGAGCTCCGCGTCATCCTTACCGATATGGCCAAGAGAGCCCATGAGCGCCTCGGCGAGCATGACGTCGCAACGCAGAAATGCCAGCGGGATATCGACCGCATCATCGCCCTGCAGACCGTTGCTCACCCGTTCGAGCAAGCGCTCCGCGTCTCCCGTCCACTCCCCGCATTCAATGAGCGCCCGACGGCAACGTGCATGCACCTCGAGCGCCTCGCAGTCGATGCCCCGTGGCGCGCTGCCGCGCTTCCTAAGCGCAACCACCGCAGGAAGATCTAGGCCGGACGCATGCGACACCGACCTGGCAAGCAGCCGAGCCTCCTCCCATGCCTGCCGTTGCGTCGCCGACACCACCTCGTCCACGCGAAGGCGGAGCTCCCCGCCAACAGCGCGCGCTAAACGGTAATCTCCCGCAGTCAACGAGGAAGCATAGACGGCGAGTTCGAGCATGAGCGATGCGCGCTCGCCTCCGCCCGCTTCATGGCGCCGTGCCGTCACCTCGCTCACGAAGCGTGCGTGCCCGTGCATCGCAAAGAGGAGCGGGAACGCATCGACGAAGTCCGCAGCCTCCTTCGCAGAAAGATGCTCGTCGACGAGCGCGACCGCCCGATCAGCACGACCTGCCTTCAGAAGGGCGCGAGCGGTACGCCGAACGAGCGGCAGCGCATCGCGGGCGATACCCTCGCGAACCTGTCTGCGCGCGCCCGGCTCGGAGCCCAAGCAGGTGAAGGTTCCCAACGCCCTGTCCTCGCCGAATACCGGATACTCTCGCAACAGCGACCGCAGCTCAGGAGCGGAGGCGTCGAGCCCTGCGCGCGCAAGATCGCTGAAGTTCCCATCTCCTGCCAACAGCAGCATCGCTGCAAGTTTATACCGCGCCGCATCGATGCGGTTGAGCTCTTCCAGCATGGTGCGGTACATGTCGACCACATGGCTCTCCACCGGCTGGGGCATCGTTGCCGTCTGATTTGTCATGCCCTGAAGGGCAGCCACGAGGAGCGGCACGCCCTGCGTCAGCGTGTATACGTCGAGCGAGGCGGAGATGGAGAGCACGTGGGACCATTCGGCAAATTCCCGCGGCTGTATCTTGAGCTGCTGCGCCCCGAACTTCGCCGCATCACCCATTCTGCGCGTAAGCTCACCAGCCGCGGGCGTACATGCCACGACGACCTCTATGCCGGCGGCGCGCGCATCCCTGAGCACGTCTATAAAGGCATCGATGTCCGATCCCTCGAACGGCGGCAGGTTATCGATCGCGATCGCCGGATGCGGCGCCGCGGCGAATGTCTCGGTGATCTCCTCGATCTGGACGGAAAGCTCGGCGACAACCGCGTCCTCCGCGTCGATGAGCCGAACGTTCCCCCGTTCCGGGTCGTTGGCAACCTCATCTACATACTGGATGAGCAATGCAGTCTTGCCAAATCCCTTCGGCGCGCACACCACGCCTATCCCAGCGCTCGATACCTGCCGGATGACCTCTTGGATGAGTGCTGTTCTGCGTACCATGAAGCTCGGCCCCATGGGTAGCGTCCGCGCACCACGTGCTCTCGGGCGAGCCGCCCGCACACCTCCGCCAGAAGCCACCTTGCCCGTGGTCTTCGTCGCATGCCGTTTCGCTGCATTCCAAGAATCCATTCCCATTGCTTCCCTCGCATTCATCCCTATCCGAACGATACGGGGAAGACGGCAGCGTCGGCGTGTCAATCGCCTGCGATATTCAAAATTGGTTTGCTTTGTGCAAGATTATGGCAA
Organism: uncultured Enorma sp.; assembly: GCA_905210055.1. GTDB lineage: Bacteria > Actinomycetota > Coriobacteriia > Coriobacteriales > Coriobacteriaceae > Enorma. The sequence goes on from CAJLVH010000021.1 coordinate 10,068, forward strand.
GATTCGCGCCCATGTTGAAAACTTCCAGCAGGTATGAACCAACCCGCTGGTATACAAGCGCGCTGCGTCACGCTAGCGTATCTTGCGCTCCACATGCGCGCCATCGATTCTTAAAGCAGGTACCATTCGCAGATTACCCCCTTCCGTTCGCAGCTCCGGCCTGTCCCCTTCCCCAATCGTATGATAGGGGGTATGTTTTTTAATCTGCGGCTCCACCTGCAAGATTAAGCTAAGGTTGATGTCAGACCATAGAAAGCGACGTGGAAAACATCGGCATGCGATGCGCAGAGCAAAAGGCGGATCCCGACATCACGAAATCCGCCTTGAACCGTTTTTCGATGGTGCATACCCAGCGAAACCGCGTTGGCATCTTAGGCATGCCTTTTAGGATGCGAAGCCTACCTCAGAATCCCCGCCGCCTACTCGCACAGCGCGAGCGCCTCGGTGTCGGCAACCACGACGACATTCGGATGCAGCTGCAAAATCGACGCCGGGCAGCTCGGGGTCACAGGACCGAAGCACATATCGTGGACGGCCTGAGCCTTGGCGGCACCGTTGGCCACCACGAGGATCATGCGCGCGTACATGATGGTCTGCACGCCCATGGTGTACGCCTGGCGCGGAACGTCCTCCTCGCGCTCAAAGAGGCGGCTGTTCGCCTTGATCGTGGACTCGGTGAGGTCGACGCAGTGCGTGCCCTTCGAGAAGTGGTCATCGGGCTCGTTGAAGCCGATGTGGCCGTTATTGCCAATACCCAGAAGCTGCAGATCGGGATAGCCCGCCTCGGCAACCATCTTGTCATACTCGCTGCAGGCAGCGTCCGCATCGGGATTGGAGCCATCGGGCACATGCGTGTTCGCGAGGTCGATGTTGATGTGATCGAAGAAGTTGTCGCGCATGAAAAAGTGATAGCTCTGCGGGTCGTCGTGCGTGAGACCGCGATACTCATCGAGGTTGTACGTGCTCACCTGGGAGAAGTCCACGTCGCCCTTCTTATACCACTCGATGAGCTGATGGTACGCCCCGATCGGCGTGCTGCCCGTAGCAAGACCAAGCACGCAATCAGGTTTCAAGATAACCTGCGCCGAGATGATGTTCGCCGCCTTGCGGCTCATATCGTCGTAATCGCGCGCCTTGACGATCTTGAACATGAGAACCCCTTCCAACGAAGAACCCGCGAGCCCCGAACGGGTCGCATGCTAACCATAGTAGCGCTATTCGCGGGCGGTGAGGAGCTTCTCCAGCTCGCCCACGGTGTCGCCTACTTCGCCCTTGATGCACGAATATTCAGCAGAATTGCAGATGAGGATCGGCGCGGTGAGGTCATAACCTTCGCGCTTGATCGCATCGCGATCGAATTCGATGAGCACGTCTCCGCGTTTCACCGAGTCACCCACCGCAGCATGGACCGTGAAATGCCTGCCCTCGAGCTTCTCCGTATCGAGTCCGATATGCACGAGCACGTCGAGCCCCTCGTTCGTATGGAGCGCGACGGCATGACCGCTGGGGAAGATTGCCTTCACCTTCGAATCCGAAGGTGCGACGACCTTGCCTCCCGTGGGCTCGATCGCGACGCCTTCGCCGAGCGAGCCCGACGAGAACATCGGATCATGCACATCGGAAAGGGGGATGACCTTTCCGGCGAGGGGAGAGAGCAGCACGCTGCTGTGCCCACGGAATCCCAACGTTTTCAAAACAGACTTGAACATGTCTTCCTTTATAGCCAGAGTTACTCGACTAAAGCAAAACAACGGCGCCCGCCGCGCCGCATGGTATATCGTACACCCAAATATACCCAAATTGGCACAACAAGGGGCGAAGAAGAATCGTTGAGGCAGAGCGCGAGACCCCGCCTTCTGCGCATGCCTTGGTACCCTGGGATGTGTTGGAAACAGGGCCGAATGCGTGGATAGCCCCACTCTCGACATGCGCCTTCCTGAACAGTCCGCCAACGTTCTCGCCGCACAAAAAAAGAGCCCGCCAGGAAAGGCGGGCTCCCAAGAAGCACTTCGTGCAGAAGCGGCTAGCGCTTGGAGAACTGCGGAGCGCGGCGAGCCTTCTTGAGGCCGTACTTCTTGCGCTCGACCACGCGGGCGTCACGGGTGAGGTACCCGGCGCGCTTGAGGTCGGCACGGTAATCGCCGGCGTTCAGCAGGGCGCGGGCGATGCCGAGGCGAAGCGCACCGGCCTGGCCGGAGATGCCGCCACCATCGCACAGCGCGATGACATCGAAGGTGCCCATGGTGTCGGTCACCTTGAAGGGGGCAAGCGCGCCATCAAGCAGCTGCTGACGGCCGAAGTACTCGGCAGCATCGCGCTTGTTGACGGTCACCTTGCCGGTACCGGGAACGAGACGGACACGGGCCACGGCGTTCTTGCGGCGCCCGGTGCCCTGATAGACAACGGTGTTCTCAGCCATAGCTTATGCCTCCAGCTCGATCTTCGTAGGGTTCTGCGCAGCATGCGGATGCTCGGAGCCAGCGTAGATCTTGAGCTTGCCGAGCTGGGTGCGCCCAAGCGTGGTCTTCGGCAGCATACCGCGAACGGCACGGCGGATGACCTCCTCGGGATGACGCTCCATGGCGGTGCGGAAGCTCTCAGCCTTGAGGCCGCCGTTGTACCCGCTGTGGCGATAGTAGGTCTTGTGATCGGCCTTGTTGCCGGTAAGCTGGACCTTATCGGCGTTGATGACGATCACGAAGTCGCCGCAGTCGGAATTGGGCGTGAACTGGGGCTTGTTCTTGCCGCGCAGGATCATGGCGATCTGCGTGGCCAGACGGCCCAGCACCTTGCCCTCGGCATCGATGAGGACCCAGTTGCGGGCGACCTCACCCTGCTTCGCGTAGTGAGTCGACTTTGAAATCACTTCGGACTCCTCCAATAAAACGTGTCGTAACAGAGATTCACGGGGCTCTGCAAATGACCGTAGAAGTATACCGCACTGAGCTGCCTGGTCAACGAGATTTCGCAGACTTTTCGCAACCGATTGCAGCATGCCGGCGCGTAGCGCCACCGCCTTCAACCGCCAACGTTTAGCGCCCTTACTTTTTCGCTCCCACTCACTTGTCCTCGCCTATACGAATCGGTTCCACTCATAGAAATCATCGTAATGTCTGCGCATTTTTTCTTATAATTTGCACTAATCTTTCGAAGATTTTTGAAATGGAGTGCTTATGAGTGCAGCGAACGATCGCATGCTTGATGCACTATTCGAAGAAGCCGAGCACCAAGGCAGATGCGCCTATTCGACAGACGCTCGCGTGCGCGGCATGCTCAACCGACGCGCTCGCCTAGGATCCATTGTCCGTCCGACAGAAGGGCTATTCGCTCGGAAAAACCACTGGCTTGGACTCAAACCCGATACCCGGGCGCTCCACATCATCAAAGCGCTGCAAGCTCTTCACCCTGGCTGGGTCTTCTGCCACGAATCCGCCGCCCTGCTATGGGGGCTTCCTATGCCCTATGCATCGCTCAGCCGAACGCACATTGCAACGACGCCGCGCGATCGCCGAAGTTCAAGAGGCGACATCGTTCGCCACTGCATCTCGAATGATGACGTCGTTGTTATTGACGGCATCCTTGTCACCTCGCTCGTCCGCACAGCTTTCGACTGCCTGAGGAAGAGACCGTTCGACCACGGCCTGCCCATCGCCGACCGCGCTGCCGCGCTCAGCGACCTTTCCCCCACCCAGCTGCAGCAGCGTTTTAGGAAAATCGGTAGGGGCTGCACGGGCGTACAGCGCGCAATCGGCATCATGGGATATGCCGATGCGAAAAGCGAGAGCTGGCTCGAATCGTACGCTCGCGCCCTTATGATCACGCAGGGCTTCTCGCTACCTCGACTCCAAGTCGAGCTGCCCCGCCCCCTTGATCCGTCGCGTGTTTATCGCGTCGACTTCCTCTGGGATATGCCAGATGGTTCGCATGTCATCGGTGAAGCGGATGGTATGCGGAAGTATCACGAAGACGCCGAGCGTTCAGGATGCTCAGCAGTGAGCACGCTTGCCGACGAGCAGCATCGCGAGGCCGAGCTCACCCTATACGGCTTTCCTGTCTTACGCATATCGTATGACGACACGCAGCATATTGAAACGTTCGTTGACAAGCTCATGTGCTATGGCATCCCGCGAAGCTCCGAGGTTGTCGGAGCCATTCGCAAGCTCGCTACCCAAAACCCTGCAAGTTCGCTTCGCTACACCCATGTTCACCTGAAACCAGAAATCTTCGAAGGATAAGTTCATTTTGACGAAGAATAATGAACAGATCCTTCGAAGATTTTGGATAAAGAGCCTCTGCGGAAATGTTGCAGCCGGTCAACATAGCCGCGGGACAGCGGCGTTATCGTAACCGCGCGCCGCGCTCGAGCGAATCGCCACTACCCCGTGTTCTGAAGCCCTGCGGAGACGCCGGTCACGGTCGACAGGATGAGCGCGAGAAGCTCGGCCTTCCGCTCTTCCGTGAGCTCCTCTTGCTGTTCGCGCACGAGGCGCAGCGCGCGCACCTGCGCGAGCGACAGCGCGTCGACATAGGGGTTGCGCACGCGCACCGCCCGGCCCAGCACATGCCGGTGCTCGAGCGGCCATGCCGCGCCCGTAATCGCGAGCGCCCAGCGACGCGTGAGCTGCATCTCCTCGTAAACCTTGCGTGCCAGGTCCTCGCGGTCGCCGAGCGCGAGGTACATCTTCGCGATGCGGCCATCGGTCTTGGCGATGGACATCTCGATGTTGTCGATGAAGGTCGCGAAGAGCGGCCACTCGCGGTACGCACACTGCAGCAGCTCCAGATCGCCGAGCTTTTCGCAGGCCGTACCCAGGCCGTACCAGGCAGCCAGGTTGATGCGCGCCTGGCTCCACGAAAACACCCAGGGAATGGTGCGCAAATCGTCGAGCGATTGCGCGCCCAGCCCGCGCTTGGCCGGCCGCGAGCCAATCGGCAGCAGGCCACCCTCCGCGAGCGGCGTCACGATCGAGAACCACGGCGCGAAGCCCTCCGTGTTGAGCAGGTCGAGATAGCGCTCGTGCGAGGCACGGTTCAGGCGCTCGGCCATATCGGCATAGCGAGCGGTGGACTCGGTGTTCGCCTGCTCGATCGAGGGCGCGGAGTTGAGCAGCGTTGCCGCTGCGACGCTCTCGATGTGGCGCCGCGCCAGCAAAGGATTGCCGTAGCGCGCGAAGATGACCTCGCCCTGTTCGGTAACTTTGAAGAAGCAGTTGACCGAGCCCTTGGGCTGGGCAAGCACCGCGCGGTTCGCCGGTCCTCCGCCGCGCCCGACCGCGCCGCCGCGCCCGTGCATGAGCACAAGGTCGATATCGTGCTTCTCCGCCCACGCCGCGATACGCGCCTGCGCGGCATGCAGCGCGAGCGTGGCGGTAGTGGGGCCGGCGTCCTTCGAAGAATCCGAATAGCCAAGCATGACCTCCATGCGGCGGTTCGTCTGCGCGAGGCGCTTCTGAACCGCCGGGAGCTCGAGCATCTCGTCCAGGATGTCAACGCAACCCTCGAGGTCCTCGAGCTGCTCGAACAGCGGAATCACGTCGAGCGCCGGCACGTCCTCGGCATGCGCGAACGCGAGGTTCGCGAGCTCGTAGACATCGGCCACATGGCTCGCGCGCTTCGTAAACGAGATGATGTAGCGATGCGCCATCTTTTGCCCGTAGCGCTTCTGAATCGACCCGATGGCGCGGAACGTGTCGAGCACCTCGCGCGTCATGGGCGCGAGCTCACCGTGAATGCCGTGTTCGCGGATATCGGCCAGCGCGCGCTCGTGCACGACCGAGTGCTGACGGAACTCCATCTCGACCATATGGAAGCCGAAGGTTTCAACCTGCCAGATGAGCGTCTGCACAGGGCCATACGCCGCGCGCGGGGCGCCCGCCGCGGCAAGCGAGCGCTGTACGACGCGCAGGTCGGCCAAAAGCTCGTCGGCGGTGTGGTACATGGTGTCGGCGTTGCGGCGCACGGTCGCGTTCAGGCGGTCCGCCATGACGAGCATGACGGCGCGATGCGGCTCGAGGGCAGAAATCGCGCTCGCCCGCGACGTGAGCACCTCGCTCATCTCGACCTGATGGTTCCAGAGATTCAGTAGCTCGTCGGACGGCTTCGTGTGATCCGCCTCGAGCGTGAGGTTGCGTCCCACGCGGCGGCACTTCTCCTCGAGCGCCTGTACCATGTGCGTCGCGAACTTCGCGGCAACCTCGCGCGACACCTTCGCGGTGACGTTGGGGTTGCCGTCGCGATCCGACCCGATCCAGCTGCCGGGATGGAAGAACGCAGGGCACACGGGAGGGACGGAGCCCGCGTACTCGCCAAGCACCCAGTCGTCGAACCGGCGATACACCTCAGGAATGGTATCGAAGAGGCAGTTGTCGAAGATGTCGATGATGGTGTCAGCTTCTTCGATGGGCGTGGGCTTCTGAGCCGCCGTGGGACTCGTGCGCACAAGCGCGTCGATCTCTTGCAGCAGATGCCGTTCGTTTTCCACGAGCGCCGAGCCGCCGAGGTTCGGATGCTCCGCGAGCAGCTGTGCAATACGACGGATCTTGCCCTCGACCGCGCGACGGCGCGCTTCGGTGGGGTGCGCGGTGAACACGGGATGGAACTCGAGCTTGCCGAGCAGCTGAGTCGCCGGCCCTCCCCCGATCTCGCGCGTGAGCTGATCGTAGGCGACCGTGAGCTCGTTCGTGGGGTCAACGATGGCGTCAATTGAAACCTTGCGCTCGCGCTCGAGCAGGGTCTCGACGCGGTAGTTCTCCTCCGAAAGGTTCGCCAGATGGAAAAACGACGTGAACGCACGCACCACGACCTGCGCGTCGTCAATCGAAAGGTCGTCGATGAGGGCGACGGCGTCGCGGAATGCCTGCGCACTCGGGGTATTCGCCAAGGGCACGCCCTGCCCGTCCGTCTCCTCGCCCGCGGCAGCGCCGCCGGGGTCGCCCTCGTTCGCCCGAATCACGCTGTTCAGCAGCTTGTCGAACAAATCGCAGATGCGCGGGTCGTAATCGCGTAGAACCGAGCGCTCGAGGCGCAAGAAGAGCGCGAGGCTCTCGTGCAGGCGCTCGGGGAGCTCAATTTCAGAGTAGCTCTGGTAGACGATATCCGTGTCCGTGGCTCCGAGCTTATGGCTGCCCGCTTCCGCGGCACGCGTCGTTCGTTCTTCAGTCATAGCAATCCTCTCGTCATCCTTGCCGTGAATGGGACAATCACACCAGGTCTTATCGTCCCACCAAGCCGAGCCGTGAACGCACCTCGTCAACCAGGGCGTCGCGCGGGACGAGCGTCTCTTCGTGCGTCGCCATATCGCGCACGCGCACCGCGCCCTGGGCGAGCTCGTCGCCGCCCACGACGACCATGAGCGCCGCGCCGAGCTTATCGGCCTGCTTGAATTGGCTCTTGAGCGAGCGTCCCTGGTAATTCGCCTCGGTGCGAATGCCTGCGCTCCGAAGCTCGTGTGCAAGCGAGAACACCGTCTCGCGCAGCTCGTCGCCGGCATTTGCCACATAGACACAGGGGGCGACCTCGTCCGCCGCCTCGACACCGAACGCCTCGAGCGCGAGCATTGCGCGCTCGAAGCCCACGGCGAAGCCCACGCCCGGCGTCGGTCTGCCGCCCTCGAGCTCCACGAGCCCGTCGTAGCGACCGCCACCGCCAATCGAGCCCACGCCGGCACCCGGAGCCTCGACCTCGAAGACCGTGCGCGTGTAGTAATCGAGGCCGCGCACGAGCGTGGGATCCTCCACGTACGCGATACCCGCCGCATCGAGGTAGCGCTTGACCTGGTTATAGTGCTCGCAGCACTCGTCGCACAACTCGTCGCGCATGAGCGGTGCCGCCTTCATGACCTCGCGGCAGTGGTCGTTCTTGCAATCGAAGGCACGCAGGGGGTTCAACTCGGCGCGCTCGCGGCACTCGTCGCACATCTCGTCTGCATGATCGAGGATAAACGAGCGCACGCGCTCGCGATACGCCGGCCGGCACGCCGGGTCACCCATGCTGTTGATGAGCAGGCGGAGCTTCGAGAGGTCGAAGCCCATGCGGCGGTAGAGCTCCATGAGCATGATGATGCACTCAGCATCTGCCGCAGGGTCGGGCGCGCCGAGCCACTCGATGCCCACCTGGTGGAACTGGCGCAGGCGACCCTTCTGAGGACGCTCGCCGCGAAACATCGCCTCCGCGTAGTACAGCTTGACGGGCGAGCCGCCCTGCGGCACAAGGTTATTCTCCACCACCGAGCGCACCACACCGGCGGTGCCTTCGGGACGAAGCGCCAGCCTCTGCTTGGCCTTGAGCTTCGCATCGGTGCCCTCGGCGAGCACGCGCT
>CAJLVH010000022.1 GCA_905210055.1 uncultured Enorma sp.
GGCCAGTACGGCGCGAGCACGCCGAGCTCGCCGGAGAGCGCGGTACCCGGCACCGTGTAGGGGATCACGTACATGTCGACGTTGCCCGTGGTGAGGTGCTGCTCGTCCGGACCGTACGTGAGGTACTCGTTGTCGGTCCGCGCGTTGTCGTAGTCGAGCTGGAGGCGCTGGATGCCCACCGTGCCGTCGGCCATGGAGACGTACTCGAACAGGCGCCACTTCATGTAGCCCACCGGGTCGGTGGCCTGGTCGGGCTCGGTGTCCGATCCCTGGTATATGAGCGCGGTGTAGGTCGCGGACTCGAGCGGCATCTTGCCCAGGAGGTCGTTGATGTTCCGGAAGTCGAAGGGCGACTGCTCGTCGTCGGGGCCGACCGCGATAACCGAGACGGACGCGTCCTTGACGTGCTCGGCGTTGGGGACGTAGTCGGCGACCTCGAGGCCCTGCTGCCCCGCAGCGGCATCCTGGCGGTTCTCGAGGATCTCGTCCTCGGACTCGCCGACGAGCAGCTCGTCGAAGCGGCTGTTCTGCTGGAAGGTCCCGGCGACGCCGTCATCCTGCATCATCTGATTGAACTCGGCGGAGTCGGTGTCGTAGTCGGCGGTATCGATCGAGGTGTCCTGCGTCGAGGCGAGCAGGTCGTAGGTGTAGCGGTCGAGGGAGCTCGTCGACGTCTCGTCGACGGCCGACAGGTAGACCTCGTAGTGGTCGGCCCCCTCGACCGGGTCCCACGAGACCGAGAGCGTGCCGGTCCCGGTCACGCTGATCTGCACGTTATCCGGCTCGGCGAGCGCGTCCTCGTCCTTGTCGACGTCGTTGGCGACCGTGAAGTAGGTGACCTCGGGCTTGTCGAGCTTCTCGCCGTCCGAGCCTATGTAGCGGACCAGGTAGTAGCCGCCGAAGCCGTACCAGCGCCCGAGCGGGACGAACTCGTCGGACTCGGCGTCGTCGAGGTGGAAGATGTCGATCGCGTCGGTGTCGTTGCCGTTCTCGTCGCGCACGCGGGGGTCGGCGGGCGACACGTAGAGGGCGTTCTCCCCGTCGTCGCTCTCGAACATCGAGACCGTCGTCGGGAACTCGTGCGAGAACGAGCTGTCGGTGTAGACGCGCACGGCGTCGTAGGGGTTCGTGTTGCCGATCTGGTCGAAGCTGTCGAAGGTCATGTCGATGCCGTCGTCGAGCGGGAACTCGAACTCATAGCAGTCGTCGAGGTCGAGCTGGGCCTCCTGCAGGCTGTACTTATCGGGGTCGAGGGCGCTGTAGTACGCCGGCCCGCCCGACGCCCCCGCGCCGCCGCCGGAGCCACCGGAACCGCCCAAGACCATGGGGAGGACGACGAAAATGCCGAGCACGGCGACCAGCACGACCACGACCGCCACGGCGATCGGCAACACGCGCCGCTTGGGGCCAGGGGGCGTCGGAGATGCGGGCGCCTTGTCGGAGCTGGGATCGTCGAGCTTGGCTCCGCACGCCGGGCAAAATCTCGCATCGTCGGAGATGGGCTGGTTGCAGTGAGGGCAGAGCATGTTACCTCCCTAGGTCGTCTGGCTGTTCCCAGTGTACTCCGCCGTCGCGAGCTCCCCCGCGTGTTTTGGAAATTATTACACAGCGTTCCGCATGGGAAGCAGACACCCTACTCGCAGATATGGCGAACGTAATGGCATCGCCACGATATGGGTACCGGGAGAGCCTTACCTCTATACCCGCATCACGATCAGGCACGGATTGCGTCGCGAAGGATACGGGCGCCGAATCGACCCATTAGAGAACAGCGGCAACCTGCGACCAGGGCTTGATCTTCTTAAGCTCAGGCTCTAGCTTACGCCGAGCAGCCTCGATGTCGTATGCCGCCTGAGCGCGAAGCCAGTATCCATCAGAGAGCCCGAAGAAGCGGCACAGCCGAAGATCGGTGTCCGCGGTAACAGAGCGCCGTCCTAGCACGATCTGTCCGATGCGCTGCGCAGGGATGCCCGTCTCCTTCGCTAGGCGATACTGGGGCAGTCCTACCCCGACTTCCAGCGGCTCGTCCTGCTGTCCGACTACTACGAGATGAGCCTCGACGAGCTCGTGAGGGGCGTCGACGTGGGCGACGTGCGCGCCCTCAACGAGTCCGACAAGCAGATCTCGTCGATCTACTCGGACGTCGAGCGGGGCAAGGAGGCGGCGCTCAGGGCCTGGCGGGCGTTCCTCGTCGTCGGCTGCGTCGTCCTGGCGCTCTTTGCCCTGGTGGTGGCCTACGGGGTTCTCAGCGGGGGCCTCTTCGTGAGGTAGGAGCCGGCGGCGGGAGGCGTGCGGGGCGCGATGCCGGGCCGATCGGGGGTGCGGGCCGCGGCGGCGACCCGCACCCCCATCCTCAGATTGCCCGCCTACTCCCCGTGGGTGACGCATTCGATGCGCATGGCCCCGTAGGCGGCGGCAACACGGGCGTAGCGAGCGGGGTCGCAGCCGATGCGGTCGATCTCGGCGACGTCGTGCGCGTCCTTCTCTCGCCCGCTCGCAACCTTGGCGGCGCGGACGGACTCGAGCGTGGCGCAGCCGATTATGGTGCCGTCCGGCAGCGTGCGCCCCTCTAAGAGATCGCGCTCCATAATGTCGGGGACGACCGCCTCGAGCAGGGCGTCGAAGCCGTCGGTCACCGCGAGCGCGGCGTTGCGCTGGCACAACTCGCGACCCTCGAAGCGGAACGGGCAGAAGCTCACGAGCACTCCGTCGATAAGCGCGTGAACCCCGAAGTCCCCACGCTCGTCGTTGCAGGGCAGCTCGAGCGAATCGAGCGAGGGATCATACAAGCCCTCGGCGGCGAGCCAGGCGCGCACAGCGGGCATGTCGCCCAGGCGCACCGAGACGTCCACGTCGCCGTGGAGCCTCCCGGAGTCGCGCCCGGAGGCGACCCAGGGGACGAGCCCTCCCTGGAGGTACGCCCTCCCGGCGAGGCCGGGGGCGGCCAGCACCCGCAGGGCCGCTGCGCGCGCCTGCGGGAACGGGACGGGGCTGATCGATGGGAAGGTGTTGGCGTTCTTTGCCATGGCTGTCTTCTCTCTATCCGGTCGCGGGCCGCAGGAAACCGCCCCGGCGACGCTGGGGTCGCGGCCCGCGCTGCTGTCAGGCTCATCGGCTAGAGGGAAGTCGTCATGCGCACCTCCTCGCAAGGGGACATCTGAGGCGATTCTACCCACGGCGAGGCCCACGGACGCACGGGGACGAGAGGGCGCCCCGCGGGAGGTTCCCGCGGGGCGCCCAGCGGCACGCATACCGTCGCCCACTCCCGCGGGCAGGCGCCCGGCGCCTACGAGAGCGCCACCTGCGCGACCTGGACGAGCGCCCAGACGCAGAGCAACACTGCGTCGACGCTCGCGAGCGCGCTCACAGCCCGCACGCCGGCGGTGCGGCGGCGCGGCGCCTCGAAGCACAGGTAGACGCAGCTGAGGGCGAAGATGAGCGGCGTGACGCCGTCCGCCCCCATGGCGTCACCCGTGGCGAGGCGCCAGAAGTAGAGGGCGAAGGCCCCGAGCGCGGCTACGAGGATGACGCCGACAACGAAGAGGTCCGAGCGCCGCGGGTCCTCGGCGGCCTCGCTCCCCTCGACGTCCTTATCGATGGCTGCTGCAGCGGTGTCGGCCATGGTCGGCTCCTTTCCTACGTGCCCCCTCGGGGCTGACTGTCCATACCCGGAGTATCCGGTATTTCTCGCTCCATATCAATTATTTCTATCATCCTGAGTGAAAGAGATGGCTCCGCCGCAGCGGAGCCGGAGACGCTACATGACGCGGCGCAGCACCAGGACGGCCACGATCCACACGGCGAGCACCAGGTTGTAGAGCCACTGGAGCGTGCTCGCGTAGAAGACGTAGGAGATCTCCATCGGCACGCCGCCCGAGGACTTGGCGATGAGGTTCACCGCGACGAAGAACACCGCGAAGGCCACGACGCCTGCCTTGCCGAAGATCTGCCATCCGCGCTCGTCGCGGTTCTTGAGCCGGGCGATCATGACGATCACCGCTACGGAGAGCGGCAGGCATGACCAGGCGCCCACGTTGAGCGCGAGGGCGCTGTCGAGCAGCTAGTGCATGCCGGTGCCGAGGGCGTCCATCATCTACGCCTCCCTGAAGTCGAAGAGGTCCTCGACCGTGACGCCGAAGACCTGGGCGATGCTGTAGGCGAGCAGGAGCGAGGGGTTGTAGCGGTTGCGCTCGAGCTGCACGATGGTCTGGCGCGAGACGCCCACGGCCTCGGCGAGCTCGGCCTGCGTCATGCGCCGCATGGCGCGGTACACGTGGATCTTGCTCTCGAAGGTGTACTTCTGCTTGGCCACCGCCGTACCCTCCCTCCCGCGTCCGTGGAATGTATTTCTTACATTCTCGCACGCGGAGCCAGGCGGGGCAACGGGGCGATGCCACGCCTACCCGCGGCGGCTCCGCCCGATCGCCCAGAACGCGAGGAGCACCACCGCGCCGCCCACGACGGCGAACCAGTCCCGTGGCGTGCCGAGGCCGCCCGTCGCGGCGCCGAGGGCGACGGCGCCCGCCACCCAGAGCGCCGGCAGGACGGCCGCCGTCCAGGCCGGGCGGGCGAGGCGCCCCAGGGCGAAGGAGCCCGCGAGCACGACGGCGACGGCGAGAACGACCGCCAGCTTTCGGAACGTCGCGGGGTTGAGGAGGATGTCTGCCGCCACGAGCACGCCGACGCCGACTGCGAGGCCGACAAAGACCTGCAGGACGACCCGCATCCCCAGGGCGGCGCCGCTCGCGCGGGCGGCCTCCACGGGCTCGCCCGTGGCCGCGCCGAGAAGCTCGGCGGCGCTCCTCGCGTCCTCGCCTCCCCGCCCGCGCCGCGCCGCCAGAACGGCCACCGAGAACGCCAGCGCCAGCACCGCGAGCAGCAGGCGCAGCGCCGGCTCCAGGTACTCGCGCCCAGCGACCGCTGTCACGGCGAGCGCCGTGACCACGACAACCTCGACCGCGGCCAGCGCCACCGCGAGGGTCCTCGTCCTCCGCTCGTTCTTCTCGACCATCTCGCGCATCTCGTCCACGTCCCCTCTCACCAGCTCGTCGATCGTGGTGCCGAAGAGGTTCGCGAGCAGGAGCATGCTCTGGACGTCGGGCAGGGTCTTCGAGGTCTCCCAGTGGCTCACCGTGACGCGGCTCACGTAGAGCCGCTGCGCGAGCTCCTCCTGGGAGAGCCCGAGCCGCTGTCGCCGCTCCCTGATCTGGTTTCCGACGTCCATGCGCGCTTCCTCATCCCTCGCGGTCTTTCCGACACCCCCAACGTAGCCGAGGGGCGTCCACGGTGCAGTATAAAGTGGTTTACAGCCGATGTTAGCCGCTGCTTATCTACCCCTACCGATACCTATACCATCTTTTTTCACCGATGGGAGCCATTGTTAGCCGCACAGTTCAGATATGCGCGATTCGATAGGTACGAAGGGCTCAAAAAGCGACGTTCCGCACGACGCAAAGTAACAAGGCACAGATCAGTACAAGAAAAGCCCAGGATTCGATCATCCCGTCGAACACATCCCCATCGAGCGCTGCCGAACAATCGCGCATATCTGAACTGCGCGGCTAAAAAACGCTCAGCGAGAAGAAAAACTGGCGCCCGCCTGTCGCTGCGCCTCATGCGCCGTTTGCGCCAACCACAATGCCACGGCTGCAGTCGCTGCTGCCGCCGTGAGCGCAATCGCCCATGCGGGAACCAGATCGAGCGCTACGCCGTAACCCAGCTGGCCTAAGGGCGTGGCGAAGTTCGCCAGCATGAGGGCGAGCGCCATGACCTTGCCCACGAGGGTGCCAGGGCTCTTCATCTGCAGGTAGCTTGTGGCCACGACGCTCATGCACATGCAGACGGCCATCGTTGGGAGGTAGAGTGCGACGAGCGCCGCATAAGTCCCGAGCGCGGGCAGCGGAGCGGCAAGCGCGGCCGCGACGAGCGCGATGCCGCCCGCCACACACGCCAGCAGCCTCGGCACTGAGCGGATGGAGAACCTGCCGGGAGCCGCCGCCACAACGGCACCGCCCACAAGGCCGCCCGCCGCAAGCGCGCCCTGCAGCGCACCCATGAACTGGTTGGAAAGGCCGAGCGTCTCGGTCACGATGTAGGGCGAGCACACGTTGAAGAACGACGACCCAAAGAGATTCACGAGCGTGGCGCCCAGGATAGTGCGCCACATGAGCGGGTTGGAGCGCAGGAAGCCGAGCGCCTCGGCAAGGTCCGCGCGGGCGGTGGCGAGAGCGCCCGCCGTACGCGCGGGTGGCTCGTAGGGAACGCGCACGGCGAATGCCGCCACGGCAGCCGATGCCGCGAAGCAGACGACACACGCGACCACAATGGGTGCAAGGCCGAAGAATCCGAAAGCTAGCCCGCCCACCACGGGTCCGCCAATGCCCGTGAGCATGCCCATCTGGTTCACGAGCGCCACAGCACGCTCGACCTCCGTGGGCGCTACGAGGTGCGGAATCGCCGACTGTACGCAGGGTTGCTCGAGTGCCTGTGCTGCGAAGGCGAGCATGAGGACGGCGACCGTTGCCGGCACAACCGCAGACGTCCCCGCGAGGGGAAGGTATGCCGCCATCGCCGCCGCGAGCGCCGTGCCCACCGCGACCATGACGCCCCGCTTGCGCGTGCGGTCCGCGATGACGCCGCCCACGGGCGCGAGCAGCGTGTAGGGCACGAACCCCGTCGCGACCACGCCGCCGTAGAGCGCGCCCGATCCCGTAAGGTTAAGCAAGTGCAGGGGCAGCACGAACTGCAGGATCTCCATGCCGAGCAGGCTGAGCGCTTGGGACGCCATGACTGCCGCGAAGCGCGGGGTTGCGATACCGGCATCTCTCCCAGTAGCGCGCTTCTTCTCTCCGGTTAGCCTCTTCTCGTTGTTCTTCCGCATCGGTTCCCTCTCTTTCATACATTCAGTTGGTATGTATACTGACTCGAAAGAAAGCCGCTTGCGCGGCTGCCTTTCATGGGCAATTTAGATCCCGCCTACCGCGGCGAATCGCCGCCATCCTCGGCAGCACCCTCCCCCGCCAAATCGCGAGCGAGCTCGCCCCAAGAGTCATCCCACATGCGCGTGGGGTCGAAGGAATCCCAGTCTACAAGGTCAACGCCGAGCGCATGCATCACGCGCACGAGCACGGCGGCGCGACGCTCGAATTCCGCCTTATCGGCAAGCGGGTGGTAGAGCGGCACCATCCAGAGGTTCGCGAGCAGGAGCATCACCTCGGCGGTCTCGCGCGGGTACTCGGAGGTCACCGTGCCGTCGGCCACACCCTCACGGATCGCCGGCTCAACGTAGCGGTGCGCCACGTCGAGCGCGTCGAGATACTCGCGTGCGAGGAGGCGCGAGCTAGCAATGGGGTCGGAGGAAGGACGCATCGCGCGCAGCATGTCGGCGGAAGGCCCTGCGGCCGAAGACTCGTCGAGTGCACGAAGCTTCTCCAGCCCCGTAAGCGAGCTATCCGCGAGGATCTCTTCGGCGCGCGTCACGACAGAGCGGTTCGCACGCTCGAAGACGGCCTCGAAGATGTCCTCTTTGCTCTTGAAGTGATGGTAGACGGCGCCCTTGGTGAGGCCATCGAGCCCCGCCACGATGTCCGCCATCGTCGTGTGTTCGTAGCCGCGCTCGGCGAAAAGTCGCTCGGCCACGTCGAGGATCTTCTTGACCGTTTCCTCCGGGTACTTGTTCCGCGCCATGGGCACCCCCTGTCTCTTGCTAAACATACCATGAGTATGTATTGGGAACAAGGGCGATGTTGAACTCGTTGGTTTTCTAAGCCGAACGTCAAACGGGCACACAAGGTACAATTTCCCCAGGATCTTTCGACATGTAGCCGATGCTTAGCATGCGCGATGCATCTCGGGGCGCTCGTGGTTCCAGGGAACAATGCGGAGGAAGGCGCCATGTACGGAAAAGCGGAAACCTTGCAGCTGCTCGATCAAGAAGGCATCGTCTTCGAGGCCTATGAGCACGCCGCGGTATTCACCGTGGCGGAAGCCATTGCCGCGAATATCCCCCATAGCGAGTTCGGTGCCAAGAACCTGTTTTTGCGCGACGATAAGCACCGCGCGTACTATCTCGTCGTCTTACCGGATCAGAAGAGCGTTTCCCTCCGCGAAATCCAAGGGCGGCTGGGCTCGCGGCGCCTCTCGTTTGCGAGCGATCGAGACCTCGCTACCATGCTCGGCCTCATCCCCGGATCGGTCACGCCGCTCGGCGCGCTCAACGATGCCGAGCATCGCGTGGAAGTTATCATCGACCAAGAGGTCATCGACGCCGGGTACGTGGCCGTGCACCCCTGCGACAATACTGCAACGGCTCTTCTTGCCACAGAGGACCTCATCGAGTTGCTGAGACGGCACGGCTCGCGGTTACGCGTGGTAACCCTATAGCCGCACCCATGTAAAATTACCCCAGGGGTTTTTCGACACGACACGCGTCGCCGCGCAGTCTACCCTTGCTCGATTCCCTCTACGAGCGAGATGCGCAGCGCCTTCAGCTGGGTTCCGCCCTTCTTGTCGAGGCACTCCATGAGCACCCACTCATCGTCGACGTCCCGCACGGTGCCGGAAAGGCGCATGCCGCCCGCCGTCACGCCGGCCTCGGCAAGGACGAGCTCGCACGAGCTGCCGATGTGCTCGCGCAGCATCCGCCCCAGCTCCGTCTCCCTCGACTCGGAGGCATCCATGAGCTTCCGCAGATCCTTCTTCGTGGGCATGGCCGCCATGATGTAGACCGTGAGGGCAAACGTGGCGCAGACCATCACGAATACCGTGTACTCCATCAGCGCGCATCCTCCTCGACCGTGAACCCGGCGACATCGGCCATGTCAACGAGCTTGAGCACGCGCCGCGGTGGCTCTTTTTCGCGGAATATCGGCGTTGGGAAAACCGCCCGGGGCGCGTCGCATTCCAGGCGAATCCACCCGGCGCCGACGCTCAGAAGACGAGCGTGCACCAGAGCGCCCTCACCATCGGCGAGCTCCACCGTGACGTCCTTGCCCACGAGTCCATCGAGAACATGCACGTCCCGCGTGCGCCCGCCTTTGCCGGGGCACACCACGTCCACCTCATCGCTCGCAAGGTCGTTGAGCGTCACGTCGTAGAGGCGCGCGAGCTCCGCCGCCTTGTCGAGCGCGGGCGACCCTTGTCCAAGCTCCCAGTTGCTCACCGTCTGCCTGGTCACGCCGATGGCATCCGCAACCTCCTGTTGGCTCATGCCCTTCCGCTTGCGCAGCGCGAGCAGCTTATCGGATATCATGGTCGACCCCTTCTTCCGGTTCGTTGGGGAGATGTTCGCTGCACCCATTCTCTCGAAGACCGACCCACCGCGCCAGCAAATTCGGCAGGCATCTTGTCAAAAGCATTTACGCGGGCGGTGGGACGTCGTAACGCCCCGTGAGAAAACCTCCGAAGTAATGCGACGTCACGTTTTATGCGCTCGCATAAATAATCATTGATCATGTTATTATATATGCGTTCGCATAAATCTTCTTCTCATTCGTCATAACTTATGCGTACGCATATACTGGAGGCATCTATGACGGTATCTACCCCCGCAGAAATCGGCGCGCTCATTCGCGACGAGCGAATCAGACAACGCCTCACGCAGACTGACCTCGCCGGGCTCGCGGGCGTGGGCATCACGTTCATCTCCCAACTAGAAAACGGCAAGGAAAGCGCTGAGCTTGGCAAAGTCCTCGGCGTCCTTACCATACTCGGCATCGACCTCATCGCCGAACGGAGGGCATGATGAAAGCGTTGCATGTTTACCGCCTTGCATACGACGAACTGCTTCCCATTGGAATCATCTCGAAGGATGGCACGGCATTCTCATACGACCCCTCGTATCTTGCGCACCCCGGCTCCATTCCCCTCTCATGTTCCCTCCCCCTTCAAAACGATCCTTTTGAAGCGGCGGCATTCCGCCCCTACTTCGAAGGATTGCTCTCCGAAGGCATGGCGCGGCGCGCGCTTGCGGCCGAACTCCAACTACCGGAAGAGGATTACCTTGGCCTTCTCGCACAGTGCGGCAGGGATTGCATCGGTGATGTCGTGATAACCACCGAGCCCGTGGCGGAACTCAACATACGCTCGATGTCATACGAAGCAATATCGATCGAAACGTTTCGCCATATGCTGCTCGACTTCCCGGAAGCCGCCCAGGCGAACGCATCGTCTCGACTTTCTTTGGCGGGCACGCAGAACAAAATAGGCCTCGCCCATCTCCCGAATACCGCCCTCGATAATGGTTGGCTGCGTCCGCAGGGATACGCAGCGACGACGCATATTCTCAAAACGAGCCATATACGGGATCTTCCCGAGATTGAGTTCCTCTGCATGCGGGCGGCAAAGGCCTGCGGGATTCCCGTCCCCGCAACGAACCTCGTCACAGCACCGAATCCCATTCTTGCCGTCGAGCGCTTCGATCGCTCAAGCCGCATGGAGCATGGAAAACTTTGCGTTGAACGCATGCATCAAGAGGATCTGAGCCAGGCATTCGGCACAACCCCCGGATCGAAATATGCCGAACTCCCCGGAGGAAGCGTCCGGGCAATCGCCGAGCTCATACGCCGACGCGCGGTGAATCCCGCTCGAGACCTTGCAACATTCGCCAAAATCTTGCTGTTCTCCTATGCGATCGGAAACTGCGACGGGCATCTCAAGAACTTCTCGATATCGCTTCACGAACCGAAACCGGGACGGCAAGCCGCCCTTTCTCTCGAGCCCGCGTATGATCTGGTCTGCACCACCATATTCCCCCGATTTAGCCGAGATATGGGAATGAAGATGGGCGGCGTGCGTTCCATCGACGATGTCGCCCCCAGCACCTTCGATGTCTTGGCGAACGAGCTGGGTATCACGAAGCGTGCGCTGCAGCGCTTTGCGGAGCCGCTTGTGAAGCATGCCACTCGATCGATAGCGCAAACCGGAGAAGGACTCCATGGCGACGTGTTGGAATCAACGCCCTATATCGCCGAAGACCTTGTCGAAGATATGCGCCCCCGCCTCGCCGTGCTTCAGGCATTCCTCGCCGCATAAGGCAACGAGCGTAAAATACCCCAGGGGTTCTTTTACATCTTCGGAAACGCACGCAACGTAGGCAACGACTCTGCAGATGTAAAACCCTGGGGTATTTTTACGTCACCCCTGGGGTATTTTTACGTCATAAGGCAACGACCTCACAACCTAACATTCGGCAAACAAGTATCATGTCACCAACGTCCAAGCGCGCTGTGCACGCTGGCAAAAGGAGGCACGGTGAGCGTTCTCGAAGTTCACGATATCGCGTTCGGCTACGGACGCGCCAACGTATGGGAGCAGGTGTCCTTCACCCTCGAGCCCGGCGAGATCGCGCTGCTTGTCGGCATGAACGGTGCGGGCAAATCCACGCTACTCCGCTGCCTCGCGGGCTGGGAGCGCCTGCGCGAGGGTTCGATCTCGCTTCTGAACACCCCACTCGACAAGCTCTCCCCCGCAGAGCGCAGCCGCATGGCGTTCGTCGCCGACGTCCCCGCCTTCTATGACGACCTCACGGCGTACGAGCACGTCGAACTCCTCGCTCGCGCCAATCGCTGGGACGAGAACCGCTGGGACGAGGCGGACCGGCTGCTCGAGCGCTTCGGCATCGCCCGCTTCTGCGACCAGTACCCGCAGAGCTTCTCTCGCGGCATGCGCGAGAAACTTGCCTGCACGCTCGCGCTCGCCATGTCGCCCGCGTGCCTCTTGCTCGATGAACCCACCGACCCGCTCGACCCGGCTTCCGCCGCCATCCTAGAGGAAGAGCTCGCCACCGCCGCCTCAAGGGGTTGTGCCATCCTTTTGAGCTGCCATCACGAGCTCGAAGTGCTCGAACCGCATCGCGTGCTCAAGCTTGCCGATGGAACCATCGAAGCGCTTGACGGCGCGGCGGCACGCGATTCCTCGCTCTGGACATCCCTGTAGGCGCATCATGTTCCGGGGATTTCACACCATGCCCTGGCTGAAGGCAAAGCACCTGCGCGCGGAGCTCAACTTCTGGCTCTGGGCGGCCGGCGTCGACCTCGATGACGCACGGGACATGACGGAGCGGCTGTACCTGCTCTATGTGGTACTCCTCGCCGCCGCTGCCATCGGAGCCTGCTGGGTCTGGGTGCTCGGCCTCGTCACGGGTGCTGCCTATACCGAAGGCGCGGAGATGGCGGCCATCACGGCGGAGATCGCACGTGCCATCGCAGCCGGCGCGCTCGTCATCCCCGTGTGTGCCGCAGCGCTTTGGCTCATGGGCGCGGGCTGGCGTGCACCGTGGTCGCCCTCGGCGCCCGACGCTGCCTGGCTCGCCCAGTTACCGGTGACGATAGCCGGATGGAGCACCCTCGAGCTTGCGCCCCGTCTGCTTACGCGCGGAGCCATCGCCGGATGCATCGGCTATCTCATCGCATCCTATACCGTTACGGCCGCTGGCCAAGAGGCGACACTCGTCGCCTGCCTTCCCTACGCCCTTGTGGCGGGACTTGTCACGGGAGCGGGCTATGCCCTCGCCTGGCTCATGGGCGAAGTGCGCATTCGTGCTGGCAGAGCGAGGCGCTACGTACTCGCCCTGTGCGGTGCCGTGGCGGGAGTCGCGCTCGCGGCTCTTTCCATAGCCGCCTTCCCTCTGCTTGAGGGCTTCGCAGGCATGCTGCTGCCGGGCGGCGCCCCTATGTTGCCTGTGACACTCGCGATCGCGCTGCTCGCGGTTGCGATCGCCGTGAACGCGCTCTTCGCCCAGCGCCTCACGCCCGCGTTCCTCACGCGCGAAGCCGCAACCGACGCCTCGCTCTATGCGGTTCGCCGCATGGCCGTCTACAATCCCAAGCTCTACAAATCCCTGGTGAAGAGCCAGCGTGCAGCGTTCCGACGCCCGCTTGGCCGCATGCCTCGCGCGCAGGGACAGGCAGCGGTCCTCGCACGCGCCGTCATCTCCACCGTTCGCCATTACGAAGCGCTGCCGCAGGTCATCCTTGCCGGAGCATTCGTCGCACCCATGGGCGTCCTCCTGCTTTCCGGTGCGCTCGCACGCCAAAGCGCAGCGTTCGGCCTGCTTGGCGGAGAGATTGGAGCGCGCATCATGGGCGCGGCGAGCTGGATCATGCTCGCTGTGAGCGGGTTCGATGCCCAGCGCTCGCTCGCCCGCGTCTTCCTCGCCGATACACGGAACCGCTTCATGCGCAACCATCTGCCCGTTCCCTCGCCGGTTCTGTTCGTGCTGGGATCGCTGCCCGCGGTTGTCGTGGCACTCGCAGCCTCCGCTGTGGTCTCTATCGCCGCCACGTTCCTGGGAACGTCCATCGAAGGCACCTTCGCCCTGTTCCTCGGTGACGCCGCACTCGTCGTGATGCTTGCGCTCTGCGGTTCTCTAGCTGCCGAAGATCCCGCTCGACACCGCGCTCGCCTCTCCTGTGAGGCCATGACCGCTATCGCCGCGGCCTTGTGCGCGCTGGGTGCCGCCCTCGCGCCGACAGGATGCTATGCACTAGCATTTTGGCTGGTCACCGCCCTTGTCGCAGCCATCTCCTGCACCCGGATGTAAAATAACCCCAGGGGTTTTTCGACATAAAACGCCAAAGGAACCGCGCATGTCAAATTACCCCAGCGACTTTTTTACATTGCGTAGTGAGAAAACCTTCAACTCAATGAAAGTGTTATGCGATGAAAAAAATCGCTGGGGTAATTTGACATGCAACGCGTAGCCACACGCTACTTGCCAATGCTGCTGAGCAGTTCCGCAGGGTCGACGCCATAGAGCTTCGCGAGCTTGATAAGGTTCGTGGTACTGGGCTCCGATGCGCCCTGCTCCCACTTGCTCACCGCTTGGCGGCTCACGCCTACATGCTGAGCCACGAACTCCTGCGTCATTTTGCAGCGCTCGCGCTCCTCGCGCAGCGCCTCTCCAAGCGAGCGGCGCTGAGCCATCGTCTCGGGATCCTTACTCCCACGCTCCTGGCGCAGGAACCAGCGAATCGCAAGCACGGCCACGATGACGAACAGCACCCAAGGCAGCAAGTTCATGAAGATGAACGGCAAGATGATGAGCAGCTCGGTGGGACTCGGAATCACAGCCATGACGTCTCCTTTCTCCTCTCGGATGTATACCCTCATGATGCCCGTCGCCATGCAGTTGCGTCTATCACCTATCGCGCAATAATCGGTTGCACTTTGGTTGCGCGTCGAAATACGCCCGGCAAGAGCGCTCATCTCATTCATGCTCAGCCCCCAGCTCTCTCCGCGCCTTTCGCCGCGCCAAACCGACACTTCGCCCAGAAGCCGGATGCTGGATGTCCCACTCGCTCCCCGCACGGGTATACGACGTATAACCACGGTGACATGCCGTGCTGTCCCGTCCCAAGGGAGGTTGCCATGATTTTCAAGAACATCCTGGTTCCCTTTGATGAATCGAGCCACGCGCTCAGCGCGCTCCATACTGCGCTTGCGATGGTGGGCGATCAGCCGGAGGCGAAGGTACATGTCGTCACCATTATCCCTGCGCGGGCCCTTCCGGGCGTGCCGTTCACGGGCGATAGCTTCGAGGTCTCGCCAAGCGTTGTGTATCCCGAGAGCTACGACCAGCTCATGGAAGTCGTCGTGAACCGTGAGCGCGCAACAATCGATGAGGCGGTGAAGGAATCGCTCGACAACGCGCAGTGCCAGGTGGTCGTCGACGCTATCATCGACTCCTCACCGGTGGAAGGCATCGCGAACTACGTCGAAGGCAACGGCATCGACCTCGTGGTCATGGGGCGCCGCGGGCTGGGTGCCTTGCGCGGCATGCTCGGCAGCGTGAGCTTCGGCGTGCTCCGCTCCGTGGAGGTGCCCATCCTCACCGTAAAGTAGCACCTTGTGGCAGGCGCGTCACAGCGCCTCGGGTGCGTCCTCCGTCTCCTGGGCGCAATAGAGGCACACGAGGCTCGGCGAGACGCTGCCCGCATCGGGCGCCATGAGCCCGCAGGCGATCTTCGCGAGCGTGGTCTTCCCGCATCCGTTATCGCCCAAAAGGCCGGTCCAGCCTTCCGCAAAGGATATCGTTACGTTGTTCAAGATGGGTTCGAGGGCAGAGGGATAGGTATACCGAATTCCCGAAAGCGTGAGCTGCATGAAGACTCCTGTCACAAATCGAGCGACACCGCCGAACACTCGCAGGAGCGCACGCGAAGCATCGTGTGTCGCGAATCGTTCTTTGTGCTTAGAGCCTCTTCACCGCGTGTCCTTCCCGTCGGAGCCGGTGGCGCCGCCACGCGCGCTGCGGAAACCCCACGTTCCGCCCGGTCGACACGCTGAGTATACGCGCGCCGTACAGACAGGGTCAACACCGCATCGCACCCGCACGCCTGCGACATAGCCCTCGTGCAACGCAAAACATGTTGCATCCTCACGCAGCCCAGGCGAGAAATGACGCACATGCCGCCATTTTCTAGTAAGTTTATTCAGATATGCACGATTCGAGGCTTGTGGAAAGAGGCTACGATTGGTCTCGAAGGGCGATTTCGCGGTTTTTATGCCGGGCGGTTGATCTGAGGGTTGTTTTGCACATTAGCACCCATTTGAATCCGCGTCTCATCGTTCATAACTGAACAAACGTACTAGATGTAGGCTCCCGCTTTGTTAAAACCGCTCGGCAACGTTAGCATGCGAACCCGCCCGCATCGCACGGTACAATAACCAACATCGACCTTCTCGCGCTGAAACCGCCGCCGACCCAGTTGCGGCCAGATCACGAAACGGAGGCGGCGCATGCTCGATGTGAAGCGCGCCCTCAAAGCTGCCCAGGTGCCCGCGCGCACGCACACCCTGTCCCTCTCGACCCCCTGGGGCGAAGCGATCACCGCGGCGGGAGACAACGCCCCCATTCTGCCCGAACATCCCCGCCCCACCATGCAGCGCGCCGCGTACGCCATACTCAACGGCATGTGGGAATGCGCCTTTTCTCCGCTCAACGTGCCGCTGCCCGCCCGAAGCGCCCGGGACGCCCGTGTCGCCGGCACACGCCCCGGCGCCCTCAATTACGACGAGGCGCTCCACGCGGTGAGCACCGCGACGCCGCCCATCACGTTTGGAAGCCGCATCCGCGTTCCCTTCTCGCCCGAAGCACCCCTCTCGGGCGTGAACCGCGTGCTCCAACCAAACGAGCTCCTGTGGTACCGCCGCATGCTCGAGCTCCCCATGCTTTCCTCAAATGACCGCCTCATCCTGCACTTCGAAGCCGTCGATTGGGTGTGCGCGGTCTATGTGAACGGGCAGCTCGCCAAAACCCATAGAGGCGGCTACCTGCCCTTCGATGTGGATGCCACGCCCCACCTCTGCCCGGCAAGCGAAGGCCGGGCAGAGCTCATGCTCTGCGTGTACGACCCCTCCGACGCCGGCGTGCAACCGCGCGGCAAGCAGAGCCTCACGCCGGGAGGCATCTGGTACACCGCGCAAAGCGGCATCTGGCAAAGCGTGTGGTACGAGGTCGTACCGGCAGCGCACCTCACCTCGCTCTCGCTGAACGGCGCGGCCGACGGCTCGCTCACGGTCGATGCGCAGGCGGCGCGTGCCGAAGTATCCGGGCAGGCGCCCGATCTTCACCTTGAACTCACCATGCTCGACCACGCAGGAGCTGCGATCATCCAAGCAACCCTACCCCTCGATGAGCGCGGGAAGCTCCACACCGCGCTCACCGTTGATAACCCGCACCTCTGGTCGCCGAGCGACCCATACCTCTACCAGGTAAAAGCCGTGCTGCGCACGCATGCGGCCGAGGATTCCGCGCGCACCCGGGACATCATCGAGAGCTACTGCGCGTTCCGCACCGTCTCCATCGAGCGCGATGCCCAAAGCGTGCCGCGCTTCTTCCTTAACGGCAAGCCATATTTCGTGAAGGGCATACTCGACCAGGGCTACTGGCCAGACGGCCTCATGACCGCGCCTTCGGACGAGGCACTCGTCCACGACATCGCCGCCATGAAGGCAGCCGGTTTCAATATGATGCGCAAGCATTTCAAAATCGAGTGCGCCCGCTGGTACTACCACTGCGACCGACTCGGCATGCTCGTGTGGCAGGACGCCGTGCAGGGCGGCGGCCCGTATAGCCTGTGGCACATCAGCCGCAAACCCACGGTGTTCAAATGCACCTGGGGTCGCTACCGCGACGATGTTCCGCACCATCGGACGGCACTCGCCTCGAACGACGTGCGCTACCAGCTTGAATGGAACGAGACCTGCACCGCGATGGTGCGCCTGCTCGCCCGCCACCCTTCGATCGTCACCTGGACGCTTTTCAACGAGGGCATGGGGCAGTTCGACGCACGCGCCGCTGCCGAACATATCCACGGTATCGATCCAACGCGCCCCATCGATGCCGTGAGCGGTTGGTTCGACCAGCATTGCGGAGACTACCTCTCGCAGCATAACTACTTCCGCCCGCTCACCGCCGACCGCGACCGCAGGTTCCTCTCTGGCTACGTCGCCAAACGTGGCTTCCGCGCACTCTTCCTCTCCGAATTTGGGCGGGGGGGGGCAGCCGATTGAAGGGCATCGGCTCTCCGACGCCGCATACGGTTACGGTGAGTTCAATAGCATTGACGAATGGCGCGAAGCGGTGCGTTCATCGCTCGCTGCCGCCGAGGCACTTGAAGAGCGCGGCCTCGCCGGCTACGTCTACACGCAGATCTCCGATGTCGAGGACGAGGTCAACGGGATCCTCACCTACGATCGTCGCATAAACAAGCTCGATGTAAAATAACCCCAGGGGTTTTTAACATTCCGCAGGTCAGTCCCCCTGCGTCGAGAAGAAGGCGGCGTCGGCGGGGCGGTACGGCCGCAGGCGCGCAGGGTCGACTTCCGTGTGAGCGTGATTCGGCACGTCATACCACTTGACCGTGAAGCCGGCGCCATGGCTGCAGAACACGGAATCCGGTGTATTGGGAAGATCGGCCTCGGGGTCGTA
>CAJLVH010000023.1 GCA_905210055.1 uncultured Enorma sp.
GCATGCCGCCTGGCCACTGGGCTTCGCGCTGCCAGCTACGAGCCGCTCCTCGAAACCACGGGCAACCAGCAGTTCTTCTGGGCCTCATGCGCCGAGGCGGAGCAGCTTGCCGAAACCCTCGGCTGCGAGCCCACGGCCGGCGAAGACCCGCGGGGAGCAAGCCGCGAGCTCGTGCGCTTCGTCACGAGCTGGGCTACGCCCGAGGAGGCTGTGAGCGAGGCCATCGCGTTCGCCGCATCGCTTCGCGCGTAGGCGATATCCTTCGCGGCAGGACGCCAAACAAGACCGTTCGTCGCACTTCTTCATGACGAAACCGATACAAGACGGGGCGGGGTCGTTGGTCTTGATCTCGGGGCGGGTGTTGCCGGGGTGGCAGCCCCCGCCCTGATCGTTAACGACTCTAAACGTTTCGCCTCTGCTTGCCCTCGCTACGATACCTGCGAGACATACACCACGTTCGTCGAAACTTGCTTGCCGTTGTGCTTCACCTTCACCGCAGGGTCACCGGCAGTCACGACCACCAAGTCGCCCGGCTTCGCGATGCCCGTCATCTTGGCCTCGACCACGGCGTTGTCGACCACGTAAGCGAGGCTGCCCACGGAACGACCGGAGAGCATGGGCTCGACGCCCCAGTACACGGTCATCTTCGTCACGGCCCACTCGTTGGGCGTCACGGCCTGGATGGGCAGGACGGGACGGAAGTTCGACACGAGGCGCGCTGAGCGGCCGGAGTTCGTGGGGGTGAGAATCGCCTTGGCGCCCACGTTGAATGCCGTGGTCACTGCAGCAAGACCCACCGCTGCGTTCACGATGTTACGGCCGGGGTCGATCGCGTCGAAGTCGAACGGCTTGTGCTCAGGTATGGTCGCCTCGGCGGTAAGGGCGATCTGCGCCATCATCTTCACAGCCTCGAGCGGGTACTTGCCGGCAGCGGACTCGCCGGAGAGCATCGTGGCATCCGTGCCGTCCGCGATGGCGTTCGCGACGTCTGTGACCTCGGCGCGCGTGGGGCGCGGGTTGCGGATCATCGAGTCGAGCATCTGCGTCGCCGTAATGACCGGCTTGCATGCAGCGTTGCACTTGCTGATGATCTCCTTCTGGATGGTGGGGCACACCTCGGGCGCGACCTCAACGCCCAGGTCGCCGCGGGCGACCATGATACCGTCGGAGACCTTCAAGATTTCGTCGAAGTTGTAGACCGCGAGCGCGCACTCGATCTTCGGGAAGATATCGACATGCTCGCCGCCGTTCTCGCGGCAAAGCTCGCGAATCTCCTTCACGCCCGCAGCATCGCGGATGAACGAGGCGGCGATGAAGTCGATGCCCTCCTCGAGGCCGAAGAGGATGTCCGCTCGATCCTGCTCGGTCATGCTCGGAAGCGAGAGGTGCGCGTTCGGGACGTTCACGCCCTTCTTCTCACCCAGAGCGCCGCCGTTCTCGACGGTGCAGTGGATGTCCTGGCCGTCGATCTTGTCGACGGTAAGGCCGATGAGGCCGTCATCGATGAGGATGGTACCGCCCTCGTGAACCTCGCGCGGCAGCTCGAGATGATCGAGGTAGAAATGCTCAGAGGTGCCCAGGAGCTCCTCGCTCGTCTCTGCCGCCGTCACCACGACCTTGGAACCAGTCTCGAGCATCACCTTGCCGTGACCCTCGAGGAAGCCCGTGCGAATCTCGGGGCCCTTGGTATCGAGCAGGATACCGACGGGGATGTTGAGCTCGCGCGAGATGCGCTTCACGCGCTCCATGCGCTCGTGATGCTCCTCATGGCTTCCATGGCTGAAATTGAAGCGGGCGACGTTCATACCCGCGAGAATCATCTCACGCAGGATGTTCTCGTCGTCACACGCCGGGCCCATCGTGCACACGATCTTGGTGCGCTTGTTCATGCATGCCTCCATTTGGTTCGTCGTCGGATCTCTCGTGCCAATACGTCTAACCGATATATCAGTCTATCAAACGAGCGCGCCCTCTGCGGCGAACCCTGACGATTGCCTAACAAAATGCGGCACGAGGGAAACAAAGCTGCCCTCGTGCCGCATAGGTTTGGTTGCGCGGGTTGGTGGGGGGTGTTCCATCCAACCCATTATTCGATTTGCGTATGCGCGAGAGATAGCATGGATTGGTAAACATGGGTTGGAGGGAACACGTCCCCAACCAACCCGCGCAACCACCCATCCCTGTTACTCGGCTGATAGCAACGCCGCAAGGTCTTCTGGTTCCTGAAGCACGTGAGGTGCGCCCTCAACAGGCTGCGCGGCTCCCCAGCTTGCAAGCGCAAAGTCGACGCCGGCGGCACGCGCGCACTGCATGTCGTAGATGGTATCGCCCACGTAGAGCGTCTCGCCCGGCGCGGCTTCCGTACGACGCAGGTATTCGAGCATCGGCTCCGGCTCAGGCTTATGCCGCTCGGTATCTTCCACCAAAATGCGCACGGGGAAGAACGGGTCGAGTCCCAGCGGCGTGACCTCGTCTGCATACTCGCCGCGCTCGCGCGAAGAGACGATACCGAGAGCACATCCCAGATCTTGTAGGCACTCGAGTGTCTCAACGATACCCGGGAATACCGTGATCTGATCTGCCAGCTTACCGGCGAGCTCGCGCCAGCGCACAAGCGCGGCGGGATCGGTGATGCACAGCTTGCGCAAAGCGTTCTCGCCGGGAATGCCCGTAGAGAAATACAGATCCTCGATAGATGGTCGCGAGCCGGTGTACTCCTCCACCACCTGCTGGAGCGAACCCAGAGCCGACATCCTCGAGTCCACAAGCGTGCCGTCGACATCGAATACTACGTGCGTGCACTTCAACATGCAGCGTCCCCCTACGCGTTGGCTTACCCCATGGGAGGTACCTCGTTAGGTACAATGTTCGAGTATATATTCTCTTCGAAAATGGATACGCCATGGAGCTGCTCAAAGAATTCTGCGCCGAGAACATGGAGCGCGTGCCCGCCGCTATCGAAGCCGGTGCGAAACGCATCGAGCTGTGCGACAACCTTGCGGTGGGCGGCACCTCGCCGAGCTTCGGCGTTATTCAGGGAGCCGTCGCATACTGCTCGCCACGCGACATCGCGGTGATGACGATGGTGCGGCCTCGCGGTGGCAACTTCGTATATTCAGACGCCGAAAAAGACATGATGCGCGAAGACCTGCGCGTGGCGCGCGCCCTTGGCGTGACGGGCGTGGTCTTCGGCTGCCTTACGAGCGATGACGCACACGGCTACCGACTCGATGAAGATTTCACTGCCGAGCTTGTTGGGCTTGCCAAGGCACCGCTCGACAAGTGCGGTGTCCCGCTCCATGGTGCCTCGACCGCTCCCGTTGCCGTCACGTTCCACATGGCCTTCGACGAGCTTGAAGGCGCCGAGCAAGAGCACGCCATCGATGTCTTGGCGAATCTTGGCGTTGAGCGCATCCTCACCCATGGCGGACGCGCCGGCACGCCCATCGTCGCGAACCTCGATCGCTTGCGCGAACTCATCGCCTATGCCGATGGTCGCCTCGCCATTCTCCCCGGCGCTGGAATCACCTACGAAAACGTCGAAGACATCGCCCGCGCGCTCGACGTACACGAATGCCACGGCACCAAGATCGTGCAGCTCAGGTAGCGCCAGCAACGAACCTCCTCGCCGTCCCACCCGCAATGTAAACCGCGCGGAACCCCGCTGGTCGACCCGCCCGCGCACCCGACGTCGCGTGTCGCGCGAGCGAAGCGTCGCGCGCCACGTCCCATCTCCTGCACCTCCTCGCACGAGGACGTCAACGCAGGGAGCCCCCGGATCCTCCCCTGAGCGATTCCGCAGCTGCGGTGCGAAGCTCCGCAGCGAGGACAAGCGAAGGAGAGGATCCGGGGGCTCCCGATCAGGTTGACGCCTTCAGCGCCTACGCGCGGCCGACCGACCCGAGGTTCTCCATGCGGATCTTCACGATCTTGGTAATCTCGGCCATGCCCTGCTTAGCAGGCTTCTTCGGATCGAAGACGTTCGGGTTCTCGGCCATGAACGTCATGTAGCCCTTGGTGTAGGCCTGACGCAGCTCGGTGGCGTAGTTCACCTTGCAAATGCCGTTCTTGACGGCCTCGGCGACCTGCTCATCGGGCACACCGGAGGTGCCGTGGAGCACGAGCGGCACGTCGACAGCAGCACGGATGGCCTTCACGACGTCCTGCTCGATGTGCGGGGTCTCGGTGTAGACGCCGTGCGCGGTGCCCACGCCGATGGCGAGCGACGTGCAGCCGGTGCGCTCGACGAACTCCTTGGCCTCGTCCGGGTCGGTGTAGGGGTTCTCGCCCTCGACCGCCGGGCCATCGTCCTCCTTGCCACCGACCTTGCCGAGCTCGGCCTCGACGGGCCCGCCCATGGCGCGGCCGGCGTCGGCGACGAGCTTGGTGAGGGCGATATTGTCCTCGAAGGTCTCGTGGGAGCCGTCGATCATGACGGAGGTGTAGCCCGTGCGCAGAGCCTGCATGCAGCGGTCATAGCCGTCGCCGTGGTCGAGGTGGAGAGCCACCGGCACGCTCGCGCGCTCGGCCGCGGCCTTCACCATGCCGTAGAAGTAGTCCAAGCCGGCGGTCTTGATGGTGCCGGGCGTCGTCTGCATGATCACCGGGGACTTCGTCTCCTCGGCAGCCGCAAGCACGGCCATGACGAACTCGAGGTTCTCAACGTTGAACGCGCCGACTGCATAGCCGTTCTTCTGCGCGTCAAGCAGCATTTCCTTCGTCGTTACCAGCATGTTATGTCTCCTTTCTGGTATCTGCCAAAAGGGACTGTCCCTCTTGGCAGGCTAAGACCTGTCCCAACTGTCATGACATTGGGGACTGTCCCCAATGTCAGGCCTTGGTCACTTCGATGGCGTTGTAGATCTCGTCCCAGGCATCCATCACCAGATGACCCGTCTGAGGATCCATGGCGTTGAGCGTGCCGCAGGTGTTGCCGCAGCGCAGCACTTCGGCATCGTCCGCACTGGCGGCGATGGCATGTGCGAAGCCCGCGATGGTCGAGTCGCCCGAACCGGTAGCGTTCACGCATTCGATACGCGGGGCGACCACACGGTAGCGCGCCCCCTCATGGAAGGCGACCGCACCGGCAGCGCCCATGGTCACGACGACCCACGAGATGCCTGCAAATCGCTCGTCCGCCTCAAGCGCCTGCTGAAGCGCCGGGAGGTCATCTGGGGTGAACGACGTGCCCAGAAGCCCGTTGATCTCCGTGAGGTTGGGCTTCACGAGCGTAGGCTTCACCGGAGCTGCGAGCGCGGCGTCGAGCGCAGCGCCCGAGGTATCGAGCAGCACCGGCTTACCGGCATCGACCGCGGTCTTCACCATGCCGGCGTAGCAATTCGCCGAGACGCCCTTGGGAAGGCTACCCGAGATGGTCACACAATCGGCCTGCTGCACGAGGTCAGCGTAGTTCGTGAGGAACGCCTCGAGCTCCTCTTCGCTCACCGTAGGGCCGCTCTCCAAAAGCTCCGTCTGGTTCCCGTCGTGCAGAAGCGCGATGCAGGTGCGGCTCTCGCCCGCAATGGGCGTAAAGCGATGCGCGATACCGTCGGCATCCATGAGGTCGCCCAGGTACGCACCGGAATGCCCGCCCAAGAGGCCGGTTGCCACCACGTCGTCACCCAGCTGCACGAGCACGCGGCTCACGTTGAGCCCCTTGCCGCCCGCGGTCTTCTGCGGTGTCACGCGGTTCACGTCATCGACCACAAGGTGTTCGACCTCGTAACGCGTATCGATCGACGGGTTCATGGTCACGGTAAGAATCATGCGCCCTCCCTTTCTGGAACGCCGCGAGCCCACGCCGCAACGGAGCTCGCCGCGAGTTTAATACTCGGCCAATCGATCTTTGAACTGATCGAGCAGGCGCTGGTTGAATTCCGGGCCGCCGTCGACGTTCGCGCTCATGTAGAGCGGCGGAACCACGCCGCGCTCGAGCAGGATGTCGAGCGACTCCATGACGACGCAATCGAGCAGGAGGCATCCGGTGTAGAGCGAGGTGCCGCCCACCTTGGTGGCAATACCCTCGACCTCGAGCGCCGCATCGCCGAACGTGCTCTTGTTGTCGAGCACCACGTCGGCGCATTCGAAGAGGCGCTTGCCTGTCTTGCTGCGCGACGTGCCCGCGGCAGAGACCTCGCGCGCCGTCACGGCGATCACGGGAATCCCCGCCTCTTGCGCGTGCATTGCGAGCTCCACTGGCAAGGGGTTGCGGCCGGAGTTCGAGATGAGCACGAGGCAATCCTCTTCGCGCACGTCGAGCTTGAGCCAGAACTGGTCGCCCACGCCGTCGAGCATCTCATAGATGCCGAGTGCCGGCTCGCGCACGATCTTCGTCTGGATGTAGCCGCCCGCGCGGCCGCAGATCTCGAGCGCGTTCGCATGGCTGTGGCCGGAGCCGAAGGCGCGGATGATACCGCCGCGCTCGATGGTATCGGCGAAGATCACGGCTGCGGCGTGGATTGCCTCGTCCTGACCTTCTGTCACCTCATCGAGGCGTCGAAGAATCTCTGCTTTGAAACGCTCAGCTGTCTTGAGCACGGTTCCTCCTTACGGAATTTGCTCCTTGGGCGGAAATGTTGCCAAACGTGCCGACGGCAGGCAGGCAACAAGGGTGGAATACATGGGTTGGAAGGAACACGTCCCCAACCAACCCATGTACCGGCTAGGCGACCTTCGTGCCGCCGACATACGTTGCGGCAAGCGTGAGATCGGCATTGAAGATCGTGAGGTCGGCGATGCGCCCGGGCTTGATGGAGCCGCAGACGTCGTCGATGTGCACCGAGCGGGCAGGCACCTCCGTCGCCATGCGGATGGCCTGCTCGGCCGTAACGATCTGCCAGTCGACCATGTTCTTCACGCCCTTGGCGAGCGTGAGAACCGAGCCCGCGATCGTGCCCGTCGAGCCGTCCTCCGCCTTGACGTAGCAGAGGCCGCCCTTCATGACGACGGGCATGCCGCCCGAGACGTACTCGCCCTCGGGCATGCCGCCGCAGATAAGGCAATCGGTGATGAGCACCGTATGCTGCCAGCCCTTCGCCTCGACGAGCGCCTTGATGGCAGCAGGCACCACGTGCTTGCCGTCGCAGATGATCTCGGCATAGGTCTCGGGCGTCGTCATGGCGCAACCGGTCACGCCCGGGTCGCGATGATGCAGGCCGCGCTGGCCGTTGTAGGTGTGAACGAAGCAGCTGGCACCGGCGTTCACCGCGGCGAGCGCCTCGTCATAGGTGGCGTCCGAATGCCCGATGGCCGTCACCACGCCGCGCGCATCGAGCGCCGCGATGTACTCGAGCGCACCATCCTTCTCAGCCGCAAGCGCGCTCTTCACGATGCGGCCGCCGGCCTGCTCCTGCCAGCCATCGAAGACCTCGACCGTGGGATCAATGAGGAACTTGGGGTTCTGCGCGCCCACGTGCGCCGTGGTGAAGAACGGCCCCTCGAGGAAGATGCCTCCGATGTGCGCACCCGCGTAGTCCTCGCTGCGAGCCTCGTCGGCCTGCGCAATGGCGGCGCAAGCGCGGTCGATAGCGGCGGGATCGCAATCGGTGGTCGCGTGGTTATGGAAGCCGTGGATATGCGTATCGACAAGGCCGGGGCCCACGATGGCGCCGGGATATTCGACGACCTCGCACGCCGGCTTCTCGGCCGTCCAACCCGCGAACTTCCCATCCTCGATGGTGAGGTAGCCACCCTGCATGGTGGCGCCCGGCAGTACGAACTTGGCTGCCGAGATGGCAAACGTACTCAAGAGAACTCCTCTCATACGGGAATCACGTGACAGTTTCCCCTGGCACCACTGTCACGTCTGTGACAGTTTCCCCTGGCACCGTTGTCACGCGCTATGCGCTGAACGGATGGATGGTGACGCCCTTCACCACGCGATTCACCGTGCCGGTGGGGCTCGGCGTATCGGGCGTGTTGCCCACGCGCACGGAGTTGAGGAGCGACACCGCCTGCGCGACCATAACGAACGGCAGGGCGAGATACGCCTCGGGAAGCGCTTCGGAGCCGGAGAACGTGAACGCCTCGCCGCTGAAGAGCTCGCCGGCATCCTGCTGGACGGCGATGGTCTTCTGAGCGATCTTGTCGCCACCGATCTCGTTCAGGATGTCGAGGTCGTACTGGCGGGTGTACTCGTCGTTGTTCACGAACACGAACACAAGCGTCTTGTCGTCCACAAAGCTCTTCGGCCCGTGGCGATACCCCATGCAGCTATCCCACGAGGTAGCAACGAGGCCATGGGCGAGCTCGAGGATCTTGAGCTGGGCCTCCTGGGCAAGACCCACAAAGGAGCCGGAACCCAGATACGTCACGCGGTTGAAGTCGCCAGCCAGGAAGGCAGCGACCTCATCCTCGCGCTCGACGACCTCGCGGCCCATCTTCGCGGCTTCGCGCACCCAGGCGAGCTTCTGCTCGTCGGAAGCGGTGTCGAAGATGAGCGTGGTGAGCAGTGACATGCAGCTGTAGCTGCCGGTCATAGCGAAGCCCTTGTCGTTCGCGCGCGGGATGAGCAGCGTGAGCGCGTCCGGGTCATCGGCGCTCTCCACGGCGAGACGCCCTTCAGGCGCGCAGGTGATGTTCAAGAACTTGATGTTCTTCACGAACTTCTTCGCAACCTCGACGGCAGCCAGGCTCTCGGGGCTGTTGCCGGAGCGTGCAAAGGACACGAGGATCGTGGGCTCGTCGGGGCAGAGGAAGTCGCGCGGAGCGGAGACGATGTCCGTAGTGGCGATGGGCTTGAAGTCGTAGGTCGCCGTATCGCCCGCATGGCGCAGGTACGGGGCAACCGTGTCGCCAACGTAATCGGACGTGCCGGCACCGGTGAAGATCACCGACGTACGCCCCTCGGCCATACCGTTCGCCGCAGCGAGAAACG
The DNA here is from genome assembly GCA_905210055.1 of uncultured Enorma sp. Classification (GTDB taxonomy): domain Bacteria; phylum Actinomycetota; class Coriobacteriia; order Coriobacteriales; family Coriobacteriaceae; genus Enorma. The sequence continues at coordinate 8,876 of CAJLVH010000023.1, forward strand.
CCTCGATGGCATCCTTGTTATCGGCATAGATCTGGAAAGTGTCCTCCCAGAGCTCGGGCTGCTGCTTGATCTCGGCGGTGGTGATATCCGCACCGAGCGCCTTCAGCTCCTCCACGCTTTTCTCGAACATGATAGCTACCCTTCTTCCGTGCGCGGCAATGCCGCTCGCATGTCATCTACTCACCGCGACGGTGGTAGACCTTGTACTTGAATTGGTCGGCGCGGGCGACGGAGAGCGTGTACTCCACGATCTCGTTGCTCGCGTTATACGTGGTGCGGACGAGGTCGAGCACCGGCGCGCCCTCGTTGATGTCCAGCAGGTGGGCATCGGCGATGCGGGCGATGCTCGCGAAGAACTCCTCCTCCGCTACCTTGATCTTCTCGTGGTAGACCCCTTCGATGATCTCGTAGAGCGGCATGTTCTCCAAAAGCGGCCGCTTGAGCGTGAGGAACTTGCGCATGGGCAGGTACGTGCGCTCAACCATCATCGGAGTGCCGTCTGCAGAGCGCAGGCGCTTAAGCTTGAAGAGCTTGTCTCCCTCACGAACACCCAGGTGGTCGGCAAGATTCGCGTCGGCGAGGATCTCGCTGAACTCGAGGATCGTCGTGTGGGGGACGCGCCCCATCTCGCGCATCTGCTCGGTGAAGCTGTACGACTGCATGAGGTTCGTGGTCTGCGCGGAGCGATCCGCGACGAACGTGCCGCGGCCGTGCTGGCGCACCACAAGCCCAAGCTGCTCAAGCTCCTGCAGGGCAAGGCGAACCGTCGTGCGCGAAAGCCCGTAGCGCTCAGAGAGCTCGCGTTCGGAGGGCATGAGGTCGCCCGGGCGGTATTCGTACTCGATCTTCTCGGATAGGATGTCGACCAGCTGGTCGTAGAGCGACTGGCGTCGCATCGTTACCGCCATGGAATCGCCTCCTTCAAACGCAATCTCGCGTGCTTCGCTCCCGCGCACCACGATGCCGAGCTCCGGCACCGTGCAGGCGCGCCTCGGCGGGCAGCGCCCGATACCTTAGGCGCTGTTGCCCAGGACATGCGGAGCCGCCCGCCGCGTCTCAGTAGATGCTGCTTACATCTCGTCGTCTTCGTCGTCCCCCATGGGCTCGAGCTTCTTGTGGGTGACGCCCGCCTGGCCGACCGTCACCGCGGCCTCTGCCGTATCCTCGGCGGTGGCGTAGGCGCCGCGCATGACGATGAGCTCGATGAGCATGGGCAGGTTCACGCCAGCGACGACCTCGACGTTGTTGAACACCTGAGAGGCGAGCATGGCCTGGTTGAACGGGGTGCCGCCCAGAAGGTCGCAGAACACCACGACGCCGTCGCACTCCTCATGCAGCTCGGAAATCGCAGCGCGCAGGTCGGCAGCGTACGTATCGGTGCTCGTGCCGTCGAACGGGACGGCCTTGAACGCAGGCGTGTCGCCCGCGACCATGTCGACGGCGCTCTTCAAACCAAGCGAGAAGTTACCATGGCCAGTGAGAACGAAACCGATCATCTTCGTGTCCTTTCCTTCGCTTTGACACTCGGTTTTCCTGCGGTACACCCGCCCTGCTCGCCTATCAACTAGTGGTAACTGGTTACTACCAGCTGAGGGAAATAAAAGGGTGTAGGGCCTCGCAAGCAGGAGAAAGACGCATACACCCTCCTTTCGGCATGATGCCGATGCTGCCCGCCTTAAGCATCCGCCTCCGGCGTCTCGGCAGCATCATGTTCGGTATCGGGTTGGCCGGAATCCGCAGGTGCGTCTGAGCCCTGCGCGGCGGCCTCCCGTTTGGCCTGAGCCACCTTCGGCGGCTCGGGCATGGAATTCTCTTTGATAAGCTGGACAAGCAGGCCATCGTAGTACTGAGCCTGCTTCTTGTTGCCGGCGTTGCGATACTGCTTCGCGATGAGCTTGTAGAGCTTCGCACGCAACGGCGGGTCCGCACGGTCGAGGAGCGCTTCCATCTCCTCAATGCAATCGTGGCGGTTGCCAAGCATGATGTCATAGGTGAGCTGGCAATCCTTGACCACGTTCTTGTCGCACACGCCCTTGGCTTCATCAAGCAACTCTTTAGCGCGCTTCTTATCCTCAATGGAGACATAGTAGTTGAACGCCAGCGCAACGATCTCTGCATGGCGCTTCTTAGACGACCGCATGCGCAGCATGAGCTCGATCATGCGCGTCGCCATCTCGCGCTCGTCGCGTGCATCGTGCACCCGAAAGCGCCAGAGATATTGTTCGTACGTGGGGAACAGAATCCTGGGAAGGAACTTGTTCAGCGTATCGAAGCAGTCATCGAGCAGGCCGGTCACGAACAGCATGTGAATCTTCATCTCATAGTAACGCCGCAGCAACAGCGTGGCCACGAAGTACACGATGAGAAACACGACGAAGATGATGACTTCGATTCTCACGATGGATACCTTCCCTTACCTTCATGCGCTTCCGCGCAGCACTATCTGGCACTGAGCCATGATAGCGAAAAACGGGCGCACACCTCTGGGAGAACGCGGCGAAGCAAAAGCCCGCCTTGAGGAACGCGCCCGTTTGCGACTCATGAGGAGCGAGCCGCGGCCACGGCGCCCGGAAACCCGGGCACCGCAGTCGCGAGGATCTTGCTCCTTAGCCCTTGGCGATCCAGCCGAGGCCGCCGAGGATGATGGCCAGGATGAGGACGATGAAGATCGCCTTCGTCGAGGTCATGCCCTTCTTGCCGAGGAGCCAGTACACGAAGCCGACGAGGGCCGCGGGCACGAGCTTCGGGCAGATCATGTTGCAGATGTGCTGCAGGTCGACGGTGACGCCGCCCAGGTCGATGGGGGCGGAGATCACGATGCCGACGTTGGTGGACACGAGAGCGCCCACCATGAACACGCCCATGACGGTAGCGGCGTCGGTGATGGCGTTGAGCTGGTCGCTCATCGTGGTGACGAGCTTCATGCCCTGGTCGTAGGCGATGTAGGTCTGCTTGCAGCGGAACCAGTCGACCACGACGTTCACGGCGATCCAGATGAAGATGCCGAGCGGGTTGCCCTGAGCGGCCATGTTAGCGGCCAGGGCACCGAAGATGGTGGGCAGCAGCGAGCCGAAGATGGAGTCGCCGATGGAGGCGAGCGGCCCCATGAGGCCGGTCTTCAGGGAAGCGACAGTCTCGAGGCTCTGGATGCCCTCTTCCTCCTCGATCGCCAGGTCGATACCGGTGATGATCGTGTTGAGGAAGTTCGAGGTGTTGAAGAACGGGGCGCAGTGGGTGCGCGCAGCGGTCTTCAGCTCTTCGGTGTTGTCCCCGTAGATCTTACGGAGCTGCGGAAGGATGATCCACAGGTAACCGGAGTGCTGCATACGCTCGTAGTTCCAGCCAGCCTGGAAACCGACGAGGTTACGACGGTTGATCTGCTGGAAGTCGGCCTTAGTGAGCTTGTAGCCCGTGGTGCCGTTCGGAAGCTTAGAGCTCATCGTCGTCATCTCCTTCCGTACCAGCGGCCACAGCAGGGGCGGCAGCCTGAGCCTTGCCCTGCGTGTAGTAGATGTAGGCCAGCGCGAAGCCGATGATGGCGATCGTCAGCATGGACAGGTTGTTGAAGTCGCCAGCCGCCTCGGCAGCGCCCGCCACGGCCGCGACGTTCGAGAACAGCGTACCCAGGAGGGCGGCGATCACGAAGCCGAGGAGCAGGTAGGCGATGTGCTTCTTGACGGGCAGGTAGCGGAGCAGGATGGCGAAGCCCACGGCGGGCAGCGCGCCGCCGGCGACGGTCAGGCCGGCGCCGAGCCAGGCGAGGTCGCCGTTCAGGGCCGCGGTGATGGCCTCGACGACGGGCTGGCCGAAGGCGAGCGCCAGGAAGACCGGGATCATGCGGCTGAGGCACCAGGAGACGGCGCCGAGCCAGTAGTGCACGTTGTAGGCGTTCCAGTTCATCTTCTCCACGTCGGCATCGCACATGTGACCGAAGAACGTGTTGGCGAAGCGGCCTGCGATGTCGGTGTACACCAGGATTGCAGCCACCGGCACGCCGAGCAGCGAGAGCGCGAGCTCAGGATCCATGTTGGAGCTCACCGCGAACGCGGTCGCGATGAGGGTACCGGAGTTCGCGTCGATACGGGACGCGCCACCGAAGGTGCCGACGCCCAGAATGGTCAGCTGCATCTGGCCACCGATCAGAAGACCCGTGGTCATGTCGCCCATGATGAGGCCGGTGATGAAGCCGGAGAACACGGCAGAGCCAGCGCTGGAGTACCAGTGCAGCTCGTCCATGATCTGGAAACCGGCATATGCCGTGAGCAAAATAATTTGCCACCAAGCAATCATGGTTTTCCTCCTTCTACAAATACGAAACGATACGTTCCTACGCTATATACAGCCGCGCATCTCCCCTCGCGGCAGTAGCGCCAAAAGAAATTAGGCCGTGAACTTCTCGGGGTTGTTCTGCGGCGTGAGCTGGATGACCATGGGCACGCCCAGGCTCTGCAGCTCGGTGAGGGCATCGACGTCGTCCTGGCCGCAGTTGATGTTGCGGTTGTAGGACTTCACGATGTCCATCGAGGTGATGTTGCCCAGGATGATCTCGTCGAACTTCACGCCCGCCTTGACCATCTTGACGTAGGTCTCGGGCTTCTTGACGACGATGAACAGGCGCTGGGCGTCGTACTTGCCCGCGAGGATGTTCGCGCAGGCCTTCTCGGTGGAGAGCACCGAGAGCTTGCAGGTGGCGGGGGTCGCCATGCGGAGCACCTGCTTCTGCACGGCGTCGTCGCACAGCTGGTCATCGACGACCATGAAGCGGCTCACCTGACGGGCGTTCGCCCAGAGGTTGCCGACCTGGCCATGAATGAGGCGGAAATCAACACGTGCGCCAACAATCATGTTACTCAACTCCTTCTTCTACCAGGTGCTTGATGAGGGGCTCGGAGCGCAGGGAGATCGTGTCGCTCACCGTCCCCTCGGTCTCGAACACAACGAGCTCGTTGGCGCCGGCGTGCGTGATGCCATGGGGCACATAGAGCGTGTAGATGGGACCCTTCTCCCAAAACCGCCCGATGTTGACCCCGTTGACGAACACGACGCCTTTGCCGAAGCCCGTGGTATCGACGAACGTGTCGGTTGGCTCGTCGAGGTTGAACGTGAAGCGCGAGAAACTCGGCTGGCCTTCCGCATACCCGGCAGCGTAGTCCAGCGCGGAAAGATCCTCGAGCGTGATACGAAATGCTTCCCAACCGGTAACGAAATGTAAATCTACGCACACGCCCGTGCGGACGCCCTTGCGCTGCGTGTCGGCCAAGAACTTGTGGCCGTAGTTCACGCGGCCCATGTTCTCCATGAGGATGTCGAGGCGGTTCTCCTGTTCGGGCAGCGAGCAGCGGATGTCCTCGCCGATATGCTCCTGGTACTGCGTGGCCGCGAGCGAGCCGTTCACGAAGACCTGCGCGCGGTCGCGCCCGTCGATGACGCGGATGCGCTCCTCTGCGTCCGGCGCCACGTCGCGCTCGATCGTCGTGCGGTAGAGCGTGTAGCCGTAGCCCTGGCCCATGTCCTCCATGGGCTGGGGGTAGAACGAGCGCACGGGCGCGGGGTCGAGCGCGGCGAGGTTCTCGAAGAGCCCCGTGCGACCGGCGAGCGCGATGCCGTCCTCGGCGTGCGCGGTCTTGACGAGGGGCTCGGCCGTCCAGGCGCTCGGGAAGAGGTCGCGCACCACGTCGCGGAGCTTGTACCACTTCTCCGTGGGATTGCCCTCCTCGTTCAAGACGGCGTCGTAATCATAAGAGGTGAGCTGCGGAAGATCATGCGTGTGACGCGCGGAGCACCCGTTCATGAAGCCGAAGCTCGTGCCGCCGTGGAACATGTAGAGGTTGATGGATCCGCCCAGCTCGAAGAGCTCGCGCACACAATCGGCAAGATCCTGCGCATCGCGGCGGATGACGTTCTCCGCCCAGCGGTTGAACCAACCATCCCAGAATTCCATGCACATGAGCGGCCAGTTCTTGCCGTGCTCCTCATGGAACGCTTTGAGGTTCTTGAAGTTCTCTGCGGAACGGGAACCGAAGTTGCCCGTGACGAAGACGTCGTCGTCGATGAGCGTGCCGGCGCGCAGGCAACCACGCCAGGGGCCGTCGGAGGTGCAGAGCGGCACGTCGACGCCGCGCTCGAGCATGAGATCGCGGATAGCGCGCAGGTAGTCCTTATCCTCGCAGTACGAGCCATACTCGTTTTCGACCTGCATCATGATGATGTCGCCGCCGCGCGTGATCTGACGCTCGACCAGGATGGGCATGAGCGCATCGTAGTACGAGGCGACGCGCGCGAGGAACTTCGGATCGCGCGAACGCGGGCGCATGCTGCGGTCTTCGAGCAGCCATGCGGGGAAGCCGCCCCACTCCCACTCCGCACAGATGAACGGGCTTGGGCGAACGATGGCCCACAGGCCGAGCTCCGCAGCCTCGTCGAGGAAGGCGGCAAGATCGCACATGCCCTGGAAGTTGAACTCACCGGGCTTCGGCTCATGCAGGTTCCACGGCACGTAGGTCTCAACCGTGTTGAAGCCCATGGCTTTCAGGTTGTAGAGGGAATGGTGCCAATCCGTGGGATGCACGCGGAAGTAGTGGATGGAACCCGAGAGAATCGTGAACGGTTCCCCATCGAGGTAGAACTTCTCACGGATCTCGAACGTATGCATGTTCCTCCCGGCATTCGGCATCTACGGCACCTCCACTCCCTACTCGTCCAACCGGCATCGAGGGCAGCGGCGTGCCTTCGTGGGTAACAGTATACACATACTCAACATATGTTTCGAAAAAATATGAAGTGTCCTGTGAACGGTATGTTTTGAGCCTTGAACGGTTTTTGCTTATTATCACAGGTAAATAGCTTTATCACACTGCAGTATTAAGACGATATATGACAACAAGCTTATGAAGTATTGGCGCTGAGTGGTTATAACCACTCAACCAGTGCCTATACCAGCTCACTGGTATGAACCACTGGTTGACGGAGGGGGTGCACAACGGTCGGACGTGTCCCTTCTGACCCATACGCTTCGACATCGAGTGCCATGTTGGAGTCGAAGAGCTCGCTGAAACCACGCTTCGGCATCGGACGCGGTGCAGAAGCACGAGAGACGCGTCGACTACCGCGGGGGGGACCCGCAACGCGCCATCCGAGACGTAAACATATCCATTTGCGAGCCATAGTGAACACCCCGGCGTTCGCACAGACGATGTGCGCTATGCTACAGAGACGTTGAACGGACGGAAGGCGACGGAGGGTTCTATGGTCGACACAAGCTCATTTGGATCGTACGAACCCATCATGCCGCTGTCGAGCAGCGTTCAGAAGCCGCGGGAAGCGCGCCTCTTCACGTTGAACAACTCTGCCATGACGGCTCGCCTCACCGATCTGGGTGCCGCGATCGTGGGCATCGATGCGCCCGACAACAACGGCACCTTCAAAGACGTGGTGCTCGGCTTCGACGACGCCCCCTCGTATTACCCCGACGGACAGGGCACCTACTTCGGTGCGACCGTAGGGCCGAGCGCGAACCGCGTCGAGGGTGCGACGGTGCCCATCGACGGAGCTGTCTACCGCCTGCCCGCGAACGAGGGGACGAACAACCTGCACACCGACCGCGTGCGTGGCCTCCACGCCCAGCTGTGGCAGTCAGAGGTTTTCGAATCGACCGATTGCGTTCGGTTTACCTGCACCATGGGTGCTGGAGTGCCGGGTAGCGACCTCGAACTGCCGGGAGCACGCATGTTCACCGTTACCTATGAGCTTGATGGAACGTGCCTGCGGGTGACGTTCGACGCGCAGACCACGGCACCCACGTTTATCAACCTCACGAACCACAGCTACTTCAATCTTGCGGGACAGGCATCCGGTTCGGCGGCAGGCCAAGAGCTCCAGCTCTTTGCCGAGTGCTTCCTGCCCATCGACGATGCCTCCATCCCCACGGGCGAGCTGCGCCCCGTCGCAGGCACGCCGTTCGATTTCCGCGCGCCGAAGGCGATCGGCCGCGATATCGAGGCGTCCGACGAGCAGCTCGCGCGAGGCAACGGTTACGACCACTGTTTCTGCATCGACGGATATGAACCAGACGACGGAACTGGGCAGCCGCCCGAGCCGCGCCTCGCTGCGCGCGCCGTCGACCCCGCAAGCGGACGCGGCATGGAGCTCTGGACGAGCTTGCCCGGACTCCAGCTCTATACCGGAAACTTCATCGGCGGCGTTGTGGGCAAGGGCGGACACACGTACGAGAACCGCGGCGGGTTCGCGCTCGAACCGCAGTTCTACCCCGCCACGCCCTCGCATCCGGCCTTCCCAAACGCCATTTTCACGCCCGAGCGCCCCTACCGCGCCGTTACTGAGTACCGTTTCTTCACCGCCTGACACTATCGAACCCATCCCCAACGTGTCGCCCCGTCCAGCAAGCGCAACAGAAAGGAACGCGCATGACAACTGCAGAAACGCCCCTCGTAGACCTCTTGAGCGAGCGATTCGGCGCACCGCAGGGCGACCTGCTCTCCGTGACCGTTCCCGCCCGCTCCGAGATCGCCGGCAACCATACGGACCATGAGGGCGGTGACGTCATCGGCGGTGCACTCGATGCGAACGTCCAGGCAGTGTGCGCCGCAAACGGCACGAGCACCGTTCGCGTGGAGAGCGTGGGCTACGGCGGCTTCGAGATCGACCTCACCGACCTTTCCGTGCAGGAAGCGGAACGCGAGACCACGGCCTCGCTCGCCCGCGGCATGGCC
>CAJLVH010000024.1 GCA_905210055.1 uncultured Enorma sp.
GGCAGACCAGACGATCATCATCGGCATCGGTCTCGTGCTCTGCGTCGTGACGACTATCATCTCGATCCTCTTCGTGATGAGCTACGCCAAGAAGGTCAAGGCAGACAAGGGCTCGACCATCCTCTCCATGCAGGAGCTCAAGAATGCCGAAGAGGCTCATGGTGCCGCTGCCGCCGAGGTCAACAAGGACATCACGCTCACCGGCCGCCAGAAGGGCGTGCTCGTGATCTTCGCCTTCACGTTCGTCGTCATGATTCTTGGCTTCATCCCGATTGCCGACCTCAACGAGGGCGTTGCCGCGTTCTTCGACTCCGGCTCCGCCTATGAGGCCGTCGAGACCCCGGTTACCACCGATGATCTCGTCGCTGCCTACGATGAGGCCAACGGCACTGTGACCACCGTCGAGGGCACGGTCGAGGGCGTCGCCGAGGGCGAGGTTCAGACTGCTCAGGGTTGGTCCGCCGTCATTACCGGCCTGCCTATCGGCCAGTGGTACTTCGATGAGGCATCCACCTGGTTCTTCATCATGGCCATCGTTATCGGCATCGTGGGTGGTCTCTCGGAGAAGGACATCGTGAACACGTTCATCTCCGGTGCCGCCGACATGATGAGCGTCGTGCTCGTCATCGCCCTCGCGCGCGGCATCTCCGTGCTCATGGCTGCGACCGGCCTCGACATGTACGTGCTGAACGCCGCTGCCAACGCGCTCAAGGGCGTCTCCGGCGTGCTGTTCGCCCCCGTTGCATGGCTCATCTACTTCGGTCTGTCGTTCCTCATCCCCTCGACCTCCGGCATGGCTACGGTGTCCATCCCCATCATGGGACCGCTTGCCCAGCAGCTCGGCTTCTCGCCTGAGGTCATGGTCATGATTTTCTCGAGTGCCATTGGCGTGGTGAACCTCTTCACTCCGACCTCCGGTGCCATCATGGGCGGCCTCGCGCTCGCTCGTATCGAGTGGACGACCTGGCTCAAGTTCGCAATGAAGCTCATCGTCGTGCTCTCTATCGTGTGCATCGTGATCTGCACCGTGGCGATCATGATCATCTAGCGACGTTCTCTCTCTCGTCGCTCCTGCGAACGGCACGTGTCTCCTCCGTTTGCAGGGATGAGCCCAAAGTCGAGCCGGGGCACGCGCAGGCGAGCATCCGGTAAGACCCTACCTTTCTGCCCCCTCCCGCACCGTGCACGGGAGGGGGCGCTTTTCTATGCTCCTGTCGGGTGCCCCCGCAGCGGCGGTGCCGGGCTTGCCAGGCGCTTGTCCTCGCTCGCTTCGCTTGTTGCGGAATCGCGCCAGGCAAGCCCGGCCCCGCCGCTGCGGGGGCACGCCGGCGCTACGGAAACGACCCTGGAAGAATAAGATGTTGAAACCGTTACAACGGTGCACCTCTGTTCTTCTCCGGCCTTCCGGCTTGTAGGACAAAAAGTGTGTCCGAATCAGGGGCATCGGCGCAGGTTGACGCCCCTTTTCCATGCGTTTAAATCTGCTGGGCGATTTTAACCACCCGGACAGAAAGTGTGTCCGAATCAGATGCGTCCGCGCAGGTAGATGGCGGAAAATCAGGCCGTTAAAATCCCGATTACCAAGGAGCTGGGGATGAAGGCGGTCAGGTGCCCCTCCTGCGGGGCGGAGATGAAGAGGAACGGGAAGACGAGCGCAGGCGCGCAGAGGTGGAGGTGCGGGGCGTGCGGCGCCTCGACCACGGTCTCCTACGACGACACGGCGGCGCGGCTCGACGAGTTCCTGGCGTGGCTGCTCTCGAAGGCGACGCAGGCGGACATGCCCGGGCAGGGGCGCACGTTCAGGAGACTCGCCGCGGCCTTCTGGCCGATCTGGCCCATGCCGGAGCCCACGGGCGAGGTGCACCGCGTGCTCTTCGTCGACGGGATCTGGCTCGCCCGCGACCTCGTCGTGCTGATAGCCTACGACGGGGAGCACGTGGTCTCGTGGTACATGGCCGAGTCGGAGACGAGCAGGGCGTGGGAGGCGCTGATGGCGCCCATCCCGGCCCCGGACGTGGCGGTGTGCGACGGCGGGACGGGCTTCGAGAGGGCGAGGCGCCGGGCATGGCCGCGCACGAGGGTCCAGAGGTGCCTCTTCCACGCGTTCTCGCAGGTGAGGCGCTACACCACCTCGCGCCCGAGGCTCCAGGCGGGCAGGGAGCTCTACGCCCTCTCGATCGAGCTCATGCACCTCGAGACGCTCCGCCAGGCCGACTGGTGGGTGGAGCGCTACCTGCAGTGGTGCTCGTTCTGGGCCGACTTCCTCGAGGACGTGAGCGTGGTAGACGGCCGGCGCCAGTACACGCACGAGAGGCTCAGGAAGGCCCGCTCGTCGCTCTCGCGGCTGGTGAGCAGGGGAACCCTCTTCACCTACCTCGACCCGGCCCTGGCCGCGGAGGGGCCGCTGCCGCGCACCAACAACCCGATCGAGGGAGGGGTCAACGCCCAGCTCAGGGAGGTCCTGCGCAACCACCGCGGGCTGTCGCTCATGCGCCGGGTCAAGGCGGTCTTCTGGTGGTGCTACATGCACACCGAGAGCCCGAGGCCGGCGAGGGAGATCCTCCGCTCCATGTCCACCGACGACGACATCGACCTCCTGTACAGGGTCTGCTCGGCGTCGCCCAAGCGCGAGGACGGCGGTCCGGAGTGGGGCGACCGGGCCGTGTGGGAGGAGCTGCACCGCAAGGACCCGTACCCCTTCTGGCTGGACTAGGACACGTGTTCTATCGAGACACACTTTTTGTCCTATAAGCCGGCCTTCCTCTCTGATGTGCGAAGAAGTCGTGTGCCGAGCCCGGCAGGTCGGGGACGCCGCGTTTCCCTCCTCGCAAGCCCTCGCAACAAGGCTTCGCCTTGTTGCTGCGGAAACGCTCGGAGTGAAATGCGGCGTCCCCGACCTGCCGGGCTCGGCTATACTTATTCAGTTCGCACATCAGAGAGGAGCCCCCATGCGGTTGGGATTCGATAACGAGAAGTACATTGAGCTTCAGGCGGCGCGCATCAAGGAGCGCATCGAGCAGTTCGGCGGCAAGCTCTACCTCGAGTTCGGCGGCAAGCTTTTCGACGACTACCATGCGAGCCGCGTGCTCCCCGGCTTCGAGCCCTCGGTCAAGTTCCGCATGCTCAAGAGCCTTTCGGAAGATGTTGAGGTCATCATCGCGATCAACGCGAATGACATCGAGAAGAACAAAGCTCGCGGCGATTTGGGTATTACCTACGACGAGGACGTGCTGCGTCTTGCGGATATCTTCAGCAGCAACGGCATCTCGGTCGCAGCGGTGGTGGTGACCCAGTATGCCGGCCAGCCTGCAGCCGATGTCTTCCGCCGCCGCCTCTCGATGCTCGGCATCCCGTGCAAGCTGCACTATCCCATCGAGGGGTATCCGCACGACATCGACCTCATCGTCTCCGAGGAGGGCTATGGGCGCAACGAGTTCGTCGAGACGAAGCGCCCGCTCGTGGTCGTGACGGCGCCCGGCCCCGGCTCGGGCAAGCTCGCGACCTGCTTGTCGCAGGTGTACCACGAGCATCGGCGCGGCGTCGCGGCCGGCTACGCGAAGTTCGAGACGTTCCCCGTGTGGAACCTGCCGCTCAACCATCCCGTGAACATCGCCTACGAGGCCGCGACCGTCGACCTCGACGATTCGAACATCATCGACTCGTTCCACCTGGACGCCTACGGCGAGACAACCGTGAACTACAACCGCGACGTCGAGGCGTTTCCCGTGGTGAAGTCGCTCATGGAGAAGATCATGGGGGAGAGTCCCTACCAGAGCCCCACGGACATGGGTGTCAACATGGTGGGGTTCGCCATCACGGACGACGAGGCGTGCCGCGAGGCCGCACGTATGGAGATCGTGCGGCGCTACTTCACGGCAGCCGTCCAGGTGAAGCGCACCGGCACGGGGCAGGATCAGGTCGACAAGCTCAAGCTCATCATGAAGCGTGCGGGCGTGACGAAGGATTTCTCGCCGGCGCGCTCGGCGGCGCTGCTCAAGGAAGAGACCACGGGCACGCCCGTGGGTGCCATGGTGTTGCCCGACGGCTCCGTGGTGACGGGTAAGACGTCTGAGCGCCTGGGTGCGGCGAGCTCGCTCATCATGAACGCCCTCAAGAGCGTGACCGGGGTCGACATGGAGCTCGAGGTCATCAGCAACGAGGCGATCGAGCCCATCAGCCACCTCAAGACGACGCAGCTGGGAAGCCATAACCCGCGCCTGCATCCGGACGAGACGCTCATCGCGCTCTCGATCACCTCGGCGTCGAGCGACGTCGCGGCGCGCGTGCTCGCGGGGCTGCCGCTTTTACGCGGCTGCGATGCGTTCTTCTCGGTGATCATTTCCTCCACGGACGAGGCTCTGCTCAAGCGGCTCGGCATCAACGTATGCTGCGAGCCCAAGTTCGAACGTCACACCTTCTTCCATCGCTAACCCTGCCAAAAGGGACAGGCCTCTCGCCAAAAGGGACAGTCCCTAATGGCTGGCCAAAGGGGACAGGTTTCTGCCAAAGGGGACTGTCCCCCATGGCTGGCCAAAGGGGGCAGGCTTCCCGCCAAAGGGGACTGTCCCTAATGGCTGGCGACGGCGGGGCGCTCGCGGCGGGGACGCCTGTTGCACGGCTGTTCTTCTGCGAAACGCCACATGGCTCCACGGGATGCCCACAACTTGGAAGATTCTTCTATTGAGGCTTGCAACGGCGGGGTTGTTCCCGTAATATCCTTATTCGCACGAGGCGCGATGCCTTGCGCACCTGGCCCGTTCGTCTAGCGGTTTAGGACGCCGCCCTCTCAAGGCGGAGATCACCAGTTCGAATCTGGTACGGGCTACCAAGACTTGATTCCCGGATCGCCGAATGGCATCCGGGTTTTTCTTTTTTCAGCGTACTCATGCATCGACGCTAACATAGAGCTCACCTCGATACGCGCGGGCAGGGAAGAAGAAGGATGACCCATCCAGTTGAAACGGCGGATACACGTTTCGCCTATCTTGGCCGGGTTCAGCATCTATGAGGATGGCTTGCTTCGGCTTCTGCCGTGCTCGGGATATGCCTAGCAGTCCAGTTCTTCAGCGGTAAGGTCGCGTGGGAGGCGGCGGTTGCCCCAGAGCCTCGCCAGGAGCTCGATTCCCTCGAGATCGAAGGTGGCGGCGGCATCGGTCGTTTGGAGCACGGGCACGCGCGCCTCGTCGCCCACGCCGGTGCAGCCCGCGCCGAGCGCGACGTTTTCGCAGGCGATTGCGACGAGGGCGTCGACAAGTTCCATGACGGGCATACCGTAGACCTCGGCGTCCCAGCCCTGTTCCTCGAGATGCAGGCGGGCGACGATGGCATCGTACTCGTCGATCTCGTCGAAACCGTGAGGAAGCCAGGTGCTCAGACGGCTTGCGAGCTTTGCCTCGAGGCATTTATCGTAGAAGAGGGCGCCGGTAAAGCTCGTGCATGCGGCTGCGAGGCGCGGCGGCAGGGAATCCATCTCGCGCAGCTCGACGAAGCCCTTCAAGCGCACATTCGGAAAGACCATCGAGAGCAGGTGCATGAGTTCGGAGGTTGCGAGCGGTCGCTCGGACATGATGTCGCGGCTGTAGCGGTCGCCCGTCGCGGTGGTGATATGGTCTGCATCGGTGAAGAGGATCGGCTTCACGTTCGAGACCCAGAGGATATAGTCCTCGAAGCTGAGCCCCTCGAGCGCGCCGGGCACGATGCCGCAGCGGTCGACGTCCACATGATGCCAGATGCGCGAGCGAGCCATGCCAGGTGACGGCGCGCCGCGGAAGACGGGCGCGTTGTCGAAGAGAAAGGCGAAGGCGGGACCCAGGAGGGTGGCAAGCCGATAGATGCGCGCGCAGTCCGCTTCATCCTCGTAGTCGAGCGAGACCTGCGTGGAGGCGGTGCAGCGCATCATGTCGCGCGCATAGCGTCCGCGTCGGGAGAGGTAGGCGTCCATGTCGCGATACCGCTCCTTGGGAATGAGCTCGAGTTCAAGCGGGCTTTTCACCGTTGGGTTATAACCGGCGGCAACCATCCGGGCATCGAGGCCGATTTCTGCGCAGGCGCGTTCCACGGAGGCGTCGAAGGCGCACACGGCATCGTAGAGCGCGCGCACGGAATGGGCGGGGCCGGCGGATATCTCGAGTTGCGCGGCAGGTTCGAGCGACACGGCGACCTCGATGGACTCGGTACCGGAATCAATGCGGTACGAGAGGCCGAGGAGGTGCCCGTCGATGTGAACGGGCTCGCATTCGGGATGCAGCTCGACGAGCTTCGCGATGAGCGCGCCCACACCGCACACGCCTTCGAAGGGAACGGACGCGCCCGTTCGGTCGATGAGGATGCGTTCGAGTTCGAAGCCGATTGTCTTGCCGGCAGGATCTTTGTCGCCGCGCTCGAGCACGCCGACGAGGGCTTCGAGATTCTCGCGGAACGATCCGGTGAAGGCGGGGATGGGCGTGGTGGCGTTGCCGGTCATAGGTTCTCCTCGTATCGGGCGTATTGAAGCTATGGTACCCAAACGGCGCGGATCGAGGCGCGGGATGGGGGTTCGGGGTCGAGGCGCGATGGCATTCCGCCCTGCAGCCCCGCGAACCGGCAAGTACGCTCCGGCAGCCGTGCCGACCCGCTCGTTATGCTGTCTGGCGACAGCCATGTGCCAGCTTTCGCATCACGGAATCTCTGCTCCTCGTATGCAGACGGAGCAGGGGAGCGGGGGATGCTTTACAATAAAGATATCTATGAGATGCTCGTTCGCCGGTTCTGGGGAGATCCATGTCAGAGTCCTCGCATACAGCGCCCAAGCAGCATGTCGATGCCGCTTCCGCGGGTGGCGACGACCGCCGCGGTGCGCGTCGCGGTGCCATCTTCATCGGGTTGGTGCTCGTCGCTTATATCGTGTATCTGGTCGTTACGGGGCAGATCCTCGAGTTTGCCGAGGCCATGTCGACCGTCGACATGTCGTGGATCGTCGTCGCGTGCATCTGCATGGTGCTGTACTTCATCTTCGGCGTCATTGCCTACGCCATCGCGGTATGGCTCGACCCGGATTCGCCGGTGGGCATCCGCGACCTCATCTCCGTCGAGGCGTCGGGCGTGTTCTTCGGCAACCTCACGCCCATGATGGTGGGCGGCACGCCGGCGCAGATCTACCGCCTCACAAAGGCGGGGCAGCCGGTGGGCGAGGCGGGCGCCACGCAGTTCACCCGGTATATCGTGTTCCAAATCGGCCTCGTGGCGTGGGGTGCAATCCTGCTCGCTGTGCGTCTGCCGTTCTTCACGGAGCTCTACGGCGATATGACGCTGCTATGCCTCTTCAGCTTCGGCGGGCACGTGGTGCTGCTCACCGGGCTCTTCATCGTGTGCTTGTGCCCGCGCTTCGTGGTGCGCGTCGCGATGTGGGGCATCCGGTTCGTGGAGCGCGTTGGCGGCGGCGAGAGCGACCGCACGCGCGGCTGGCGCGATTACGTGAACAACGAGATTTACTCGTTCTCCGATCACTTTAAGCACGCCGCTGCGCACCTTTCCTCCATGGGCATCACGATGCTCGTGACCATGGCGCAGCTCGCGTTTTTCTACATGGTGCCGTACTTCGTGCTGCTGGCGTTCGGCAAGCATGACGTCGACTTCATCTCCTGCCTTGCGGCCGGTGCGTTCATCCAGCTGCTGTCGAGCGCGGTGCCGTTGCCGGGCGGTACGGGAGGCGCCGAGGGCGGATTCGCGCTTTTCTTGGGGCACTTCTTCGGTCCCTCTGCGACGGCAGGCTACCTCGTGTGGCGCATCATCACGTTCTTCGGCCCGACGATTCTGACGGCTCCGCTTCTCGGCCTGCGCTCTGCTCACCATGCGAGCATTCATGCGCGTTGGAACCGCCTGGTACACGGTGGTCGTGCGCCCGAGCGTAAGAAGGCTGCCGGTGCGGCAGGTGCGTCCGCGCATGATAGCGCCCGAGTTGCCGAAGCCTCCGTTCCGCACCGTCGTCCCGGCCGTCAGGGCATCCGGCAGACCGCCGGCGGTATCACCGTCTCCCCCAAGAATCTTCGCCGTCGTTCCCGCCATTAGGGACGGGGGTTATTGGCTGGTGTCGGAGAGATTGCTTGCCATAATCCGCGCAATTCGATAGCGCCCTATCCCTGTCGCTCGCTCCATTTGCCGTCCTGAGAATCCAGCACGGGCAAGCTTTCTCAGCGCAGATTCCTGTTTGCGGGGCGCGAGGGATTTGACTTGCATGGGATCGATGCCGTCCAAAGTGCTGCTCACCTCGCGCAGGAGCTCTTGGCCACCGATTCTTCGACTTGCGAAAGGCCGATACGACGAGGTCTTTTCGGCGCTGAATTCGGCAAAGCGATCCTTTCCTCCAATAAGTTCCAGAACAATCGAGCTGTCAATGAGGTTGGGACTCCCAACGTATTCGTGATAGCTGCTCCAAAAGAATTGTTCGCGTGCGACGCCGGTTTCGCAGGGGTTGTTATGAATATAGCGAACCGCCCGAA
The DNA here is from genome assembly GCA_905210055.1 of uncultured Enorma sp. Taxonomy (GTDB): domain Bacteria; phylum Actinomycetota; class Coriobacteriia; order Coriobacteriales; family Coriobacteriaceae; genus Enorma. The sequence continues at coordinate 8,478 of CAJLVH010000024.1, forward strand.
GGAGATAGTCGCTTGATTCGACTGGCTTGCTGGCGAACCTTCCTTGAAAGACCGATCCAACATGACCGGTCTTATTATTGAAGTGCAGGGCATAGCGAGTCGCAATGTTGTGCATTGCCTCGCTGAGGTTGTCATGCTCATCGCTTAGCAGCAGGTGGCAGTGGTTATCCATGAGGCACCATGCAATGAGTTTGATTTCGGCGTGCTCCAAGGCTTCCTCGAGACATGTGAGAAAGCAATAACGGTCCTCGGTGTCGGTGAATATGACCATTCGCCCGTTTCCACGCATCATGACGTGATAGTAACCGCTTTGAGCCTTCTTTCTAGGAGTGCGTGCCATAGATTGTCTCCTTGCTGCATTTGTGGTCCTGCGTACTCCGTTTTGTCGTGGGTGTCGTTTTTACCCGAAGCGGGAGAGTTTAACGACCATGCTGAAGGCAATGGCTATCCGGTTGGATTATTCGGTGAGCGGTTATCGGCCTGACCGACCCGCCATTAGGGACGGGGGTTATTGGCTGGTTTCGCCGACACGGTTTCATCAGCCAATATCCCCCGTCCCCAATGGCTGGCTCCAATGGCTTACTCGGCGCGGAGGGCTTCGACGATGCTGGCGGCACGAGTGCGGGCGAGAGCGTAGGCCACACTTACGAGGATCACCACGAGGACGATGGCGGCCGAGACGCCGATTTGCAGCCAGGGCAGCTGGAACTCGTACGTGCTATACGAGAGCGCCATCGCCTGATAGAGGCCGAAGCTCGCGAAGGCGGCGAGGACGAATCCGATCACGAAGCCGCGCAACGCGTAGCTCGCGCATTCGTAGGCAATCATCCGGCGGAAGGCGCGGTTGCCCATGCCGATGGACTTGAGCATCGCGAACTCGCGGCGGCGCAGTATGAGGGCATTCGCGAGCGTGTTGAACACGTTTGCCACGGCGATGAGACCCGTGATGACGGCGAAGCAGTAGATGAACGTGTTGACTGTGGTCACCATGAGGCGCGCTTGAAGCTTGCCCTGCGCGGCATTCATGTAGGTGATGTCAAGCTCTGGGTAGTTTTCTGCGATGTCCTCGACGGCCTCCTGGACATCTGTGGCGAGTGCGGCATCACCGCCCGTGTCGAAGGACATGCTCGCCCGCAGGTACCCCGAATTCGCGGAGAGGCCGATGGCAGAGGAGGGCAGGATGAGCTGGAGCGTACCCGATGAGTCCACACAGACGGGGCGGGTTTCCGCAAGCGCGCCAACCTCGATCTCCTGCGTGTTCGCGACCGCTTCGTCATAGGGCAGGTAGACCGGATTGCCTTCGTTGTCGTAATACAGGGCGCGCAGCCCACCTGCAGGATCGTCTTCTATGCTGGAAACGAAATGCCCGTTAAGGTCGGCGAACTCAAGTGATTCGATCGATCCGGTCTCCTTGAACGGTCGGTAGTTGCCATACGTCTCCCCGTTGTTGATATCGTAGGAATTCACGGCGATGGCGCGCGGGTGGGCAGGGTCGCAGAACTCTGCGGAATCGAGCCCAAGCTCCTCCACATAGGCGTTCCACGTGGCATCATCGACGAAGTTCACGTAAACGGATCCGTACCACGAGCCGTTTGCAAGGAGCGGCGCACTTCCATCGAGGCCCATGATGCCGTCGTTCAGCATGCCTGCGGGGATGAGCGCGTCGGCAACATAGCTCGTCATATACCCGTTGGGCGTAGCGCCATCAACGGTCTGCACGTCGGCGTAGAATCGCGCGAGGGCGTCCTGCATGCCGGGGCCGTCGACCTTGCCGTCCGCAAGCGCGAGCGACTGGTCGGCGCCGGCGCCGGTTACATCGATATAGAGCAGCAAGTCCCGCCCCTCCATGGTGTCGACGGTGGTGCTGCTTGCATAGCTCATGACGTCGGCGATGGAACCGGAGGTGATGAGAAGGGCTACTGAAACAGCGAGCGCAGCTACGGTAACGCGCCCTTTGGAGCTCGCGCGCGTGAGGTTCTTATGGGCGATGAAGCCGGGGATGCCGAAGATCCGTCCCGCGAGGCCGAGCGGGCGCACAAGCGAACCGCGCTCACCACGGCGGGCAGCCCGACGCTGCGAGCGCAGCGCGCGGCGGGAGAGGTGCACATCCTGCACCTGGCGAATGGCATCGAGCGCCGAGACGTGGCTCGCGCGGACGGCAGGGATCCAAGCACTCACGATGAGCGTGATGAGGCCGAGCAGTGCTGCGATGCCAAGCGCGATGGGGCTCACCACGACGCGAGCCTCCGCACCGCCAGCCATCATGGCGATGCCTTCACCTAAGATACCAAAGACCACGTAGCAGCCGATAAGACCGAGTGCAAGGCCTACGGGGATGCCGATGCCGCCGATGATGAGCGCCTCGGTGAACACCGTGCAGCGGAGCTGCCGGCGGCTGGCGCCTAGGCTCGAAAGAAGGCCGAACTGCCGCGTACGCTCGGCCACCGATATGGCGAAGCTGTTGTACACGAGCGACACGCCCGCGATGACCACAACGGCGGCGAGGATGGCGGCGATCTGGTAGAGGGTGTTCCAGATGGCCGTGTCGGGCGTAACTCCCATCCAGCGGATGAGGGTGGAATGAACCGTTGATGCGCCGTCGGTGATCCGTTCGTGTACATTGACGATCTCGTCGGCGAGGGGCTCTGCGTCTGCGGGATTCGCGGTGCGGAAGATTGCTCCCGCCCAGGTGGCGGCGGAATCGTCGGTGATTGCGCGGTCTACGGCGCTTCCATCGTCGTAGACGTAGGCGATGTTTCCTCGGAGCGAATAGATGGTCGAGTAACCGTAGGCGCGGTAGAAGCCCACGACGGTTCCTTCGATGTGTCCGAGGTCCGCCTCGTATGTCTCGGTCTGGGTGGCCTCGTCGATGTAATCGCCGCGTATCGCGGTCGTCGTGACGCTCGCTCCGTCTTCCCGGTTGGTGACCGTGCGCGTGCCCAAATCGAGCGTGATTCGGCTGCCGACCTCAATCGGGCCGCCATCTGCTGTGGTCAGGCCGCATGAGGCGAGCTCGGCGTTCTGAAGCGGGTGGGGGAGCAAGATCTCGCCTGGGGCCTCGGGCGCGCGGCCGGCAACGATTTCTGGCGTTGAGATGAGGGGCTCGCTCGCATCTAGGTCATGCGGCCACGTCTTTGCGTACAGGTATTTTCCGAAGATGTCCGAGTTATCCTCGCCGAGCGAGATGGTGCCCATGTCGGCGATAACAGTGAGGTCGGTGACTTCTTGATCGTTCTGCAAACGCTCAAGGTCTTCCGCTGTGATACCGGCGGCTTCCGCGTACCACCAACCCTCATCGGACGCGGTGCGCTCGATGAGCATGTTCGTGAGCGACACGACGCTCGTGAGTACGGCAGTGATGAGTGCGACCGAGAGCGCCACGCCGAAGATCGATACGGCTGTGCGCGTGCGGTTCTGCGTAAGCGACTTCAGGGTAAAGCGTGTGAAGATGCTCATCCTAGCGCACCTCCCCGACATTGGTGGCGGCTCCCAATGTCATGACGTTGGAGACGTGCGTTGCAGAGGTCTGTGAGCTGCGTGCGGCACCACCCATGACCGCAGAGGGCGCGGGGCGGCGGCGTTCGTCGCGCACGAGCCTGCCATCCTCGATGGCGATGACGCGGTCGGCCATGAGCGCGATGTCTTCGTCGTGCGTGATGACGATGAGCGTCTGCTTGAGTTGACGATTCGAGTTCCTTAAGAGCGCCATGATCTCGGCCGAGTTCTTCGAGTCGAGGTTGCCGGTGGGCTCGTCGGCAAGCACGATCGCCGGCGCGTTCATGAGGGCGCGGCCTATGGCGACGCGCTGTTGCTGGCCGCCGGAGAGCTGGTTTGGCAGGTTGTGCTCGCGTCCGGTGAGACCGAGCACCTTGAGGAGCAGCTGCTCGTTCACCTTGCGCCCGTCCATGAGCACGGGGAGCGTCATGTTCTCTACGACATCGAGCACGGGGATGAGGTTGTAGAACTGATAGACGAGGCCGACTTCGCGGCGGCGGAAGACGGCGAGCTCCCCGTCGCTGCGCGCGAAGATGTCTTGCCCCTGCAGGCGGACGGTGCCCGACGTGGGACGGTCGACGCCGCCTATGAGATGCAGGAGGGTCGACTTGCCCGAGCCCGAGCTGCCGATGATCGCGACGAACTCACCGGCTTCGACGGTGAACGAGACGTCGTCGAGGGCGCGGACGGCGGTGTCGCCTTTGCCATAGACTTTGGTGAGGTGCTCCACGGAAAGGATGTTCATGGGTGCTCCTAGCATTTGCAGGGATACGTCATCAACCATACTGCATGTGCGCCCTTTCGCCCAGATGACCGCCGCGTGACAGTTTTGTCACCTTCAGTTGGTGACAGCGGTGCCAGGGGAAACTGTCACACTTGCGCGACGGCGGCGTGACAGCGGTGCCAGGGGAAACTGTCACATGTTCCTTGTGGATAGATATGTCGAACCGCGGGAATAACGTGCTCACAGATATTCTGTGAGGGGGAGGCATCATGGCACGGGCTCCACGAAAAATCGCAGAGTCGGGGTACTATCATGTGACGGCTCGCGGGAACGGTAAGCAGGTGATCTTCGAGGACGAAGAGGACCGTTACTCGTTTCTCAGCCTATTCCGAAAAGTGATGAAGGCAGATGGGATCAGCATCATCGCCTGGTGCCTCATGGACAATCACGTCCACCTTATCTTGTACGACGAGCGTTTTCGTTTGAGCCATGCCATGCAGGTTCTGCTTTCGCAATATGCGCGGTATTTCAATAGGAAGGCAGGCCACGTTGGCCATGTATTCCAGGAGCGATACTCGGCTTCTCCTATTGAGGACGACGCCTATCTTATTGCAGCGATTCGGTATCTCCACGCGAACCCCGCGAAGGCGGGCATCGGATCCATCGATGGATATCGGTGGTCAAGCTATGAGGAATATGCTGTTCCTGGGGCATCGACCTTCGATATCGTGGATACCTCGCTCGTTCTAGATATGCTTGGCGGACCGATGGGATTTACCCAGCTTTTTCGTGAGACGTTGGATTCAAGGGAGCTGCGAACGTTTGAGGTTAAGGATTCCGAGCTTTCGCCTATCGAGCGGACGAAGAGGCTCGCTGAACCGGTGCTGCGAAAGCGCAATCTTACCTCGCCCGGGGAGGTAAAGGGTCTTCCTCGGGCGATACGAGATCAGGTGGTTCGCGAGCTTCACGGCGCGGGCATTTCGATCCGGCAAATCGAGCTTCTTACGGGAATCGGGCGAGGGCCCACTGCGCGTGCGGTAAAGCAAATAACGTGACAGTTTCCCCTGGCACCGCTGTCACATCGCCGTCGCGCAAGTGTGACAGTTTCCCCTGGCACCGCTGTCACACGATGGCTTTGAAGAAGGCGATGTCGAAGCATGCGCCGGTCACGGTTCCCGATTCATCGCGTACGTTCGATGCGGCGAGGCTGCCTTCCTGTGCGGCGATAAGACCCTGTGCGAGCGAAAGGCCAATGCCGACGCCGGCGGGGTTCACGGCCGAGGAGCCTTCAGCATCGTGCACACCGCGGTAGAAGCGCTCGAAGATATAGGGCAGATCCTCGTCGGCGATACCCGGGCCGGTGTCCGTCACGCGAATGCGGCAGGCGAGGGCATCCTCCCAAGCGACGATGCGCACGTGCCCGCCGGAAGGCGTGTGCTCCATGCAGTTCTTCACGATGTTCTCGAGTGCCTCAGCCGACCATGCCAAGTCACCCGTGAAGCTGCATCCTTCGGCAACATCCACCTCAAGCGAGACGCCGGCGATGTCGAGTGCTACGGCAAGCGGTTGCGTCGCCCTGCGCACCATGGTTTCCACCGCCACGGTCTCGCGCGCGAGCGAGACCGTGCCCGCATCGAGGCGCGCGAGCTTGAGCAGCGTACCCACGAGATGCTCGACGCGCATCTCGAGCTGCTCGATCCTACGCAGGCGGTCGAGATCTTCGGCGCACTCCGGAATCTCGATAAGATGCTTGCGCATGAGTTCCGTCGTGATGGAAAGCGAGGTGAGCGGCGTCTTGATTTGGTGGGATATGTCGGCGAGAGCGTCGGCGAGTGCTTGCTTTTCGTGGGCGAGTTCATCGATCGTGAGGTTCAAGCGCGTGACCATCTTGTCGAGCTCGTTCGAGAGCACCGCAAGCTCGCCCTCTGCCATGCTGGAGAAATCGAGGTCGCGCTCCCCGTGTAAAACGGCATCGATGTTCGCTGAGAGCTGCGCGAGTTGGCGATAGCGCAGACAGGTGAGCGCCACGAAAGGGAGTGCGCCGAGGAAGCAAGAGGCAAGCGCGATCCCTGCCCCCATGCTTCCGGCAAGCGTGCTGCCTGCGACGGTGATAGCTGTCGTCAAGGCGATCCAGGCAACCATCGCACCCATGAGCTCCCGGTTTCTTAGCAGCATAGGGGACACATCCTATCCGCGCGCCTTGTAGCCGAGCCCGCGCACCGTCTCGATGAGCGCGGGACGTGCCGGATCGTTCTCGATCTTGTCGCGCAGCCGCTTGATGTAGACGGAGAGCGTGTTCTCCTCGATATAGGTGCCGGCGTCATCCCAGAGCGCCTCGCGGATCTGCTCGCGTGTGATGAGCTTGCCCGCGTTCGACGCGAAGAGTAGGAGCAGCCGGTACTCGAGGGCGGAAAGGACGATCTCTTCGCCATCGCGCTCCACGTGGGCGCGGTCTGCGTCGATGCGTATGGGTCCCAGCGAGAGCACGCGCTTCGCAGCGGGTTGCGAGCGGCGGATCGTTGCGGCGATGCGCGCCAAGAGCTCGCGCGGGCGGAACGGTTTGGCGATGTAGTCGTCGGCGCCCATCTGGATGCCGGCAACGGTGGTGAACTCGTCGTCCGACGCAGTGAGGAAGATGACCGGGAGGTTCGGCGTTGCCTGCTTGAGCGCTGCGCACACCGCGAAGCCGTTGCCCTGCGCGAGCGTCACGTCGAGGAGTGCGAGCGCATAGGGAGTGCTCGTTTCAAGGGTGATGGCGCCAGGGCTTGCGGGCGCTTGCGCGGATGCGGCTTTGGCTGCATGAGCACCGAACGCGAGCGCGAGGGCATCGTCTTGCGTCGAGGCGTGGTCGACGGCGTACCCCTCTCCCCGCAAGAGCTCCGTGAGCGATTCTATGATGGAGGGGTCGTCTTCCACCAGCAAGATGCGCGTCGCCACGTCGCCTCCTTCCAAGACGTTTCCGCAGCCGGGTTACTGGTGCGTGATGACGCACGTGCCGACCTCGAGCATGCCGAACAGCTCCTCGGCCTTGTTGTAGGGCAGGTTCACGCAGCCATGGCTTCCGCAATAATAATACGCGTTCGGGTCGCCGAAGGAGCTGGACGCCTGCCAGGTCGCGTCGTGCAGGCCGACGGCGCTTCCCACGAACGCCATCCAGAAGCTCACCGGGGTCTCGTATTCCGGCTCGCCTGTCTCGGGGTCTTTGCTGCCTACGAGCGTGATGTTGCGCAGCGAGCTGTTGAGGTAGTACACGCCGGTCGGCGTATCCCGTCCGAGGTTGGGATTGCCGGTGATGACGCCCGACTCCCAGAGGATGTTGCCGTCGGCGTCGTAGTAGCGCGCGTACTGCTCCGAGATGTCGATGTCCACATAGGCGCCCCAGTCGCGCTCGCCTGGCGCCGTGAACACGTCGCCGGTCTGGCTGCAGGGGACGTCTGTCTCGCCGGTCTGCTTATCCGCGAGGGCGCTCGAAACCAGCTCGGCAAGCGCTTCGCGATCGACCTTCCAGCCGAACGTACCGCCTGAGACCGTAATCTCCTTACCATCCGGCCGCGTATAGGTGCGTTCCGTCCCTACGGTGTCGAGCGAGTCTGCGAGCTTCTCGACCCATGCGGCGACAGCTTCCTCGTCGATAGAGGGCGCGTAGTTCTCGTCGAGCACGATCCACTGGGCGATCAATGCGCCGTCCACGCGCGCGACTTCGGCGCCGCCCATCTTGAGCGAAAGATCTGCTCCCGCAAGCTCGTTCATGGCGTTGCAGGCCGATCCAATCTGCTCGTCGGACACGCCGCCCTCGAGCGGCAGATAGGCTTCTTCTCCGAGCTCATCGAGGGACGCGGTGGATGAAAGCGCGGCAAGGTGAGCCTTCGCGAAGGCGATTACCTCGTCGCGGTCGAGTTTCTTGCAGGCGCGCGCATGCTCGGGCGTGAAGGCGCCGGCCTCCGCGTCGTAGGCTCCCGTGGGCGTGAACGTGCCGGAACGGCTCTCGTTGTATGCGTCGACGGCAGCGCCGAGCTCCTCTTCGAACGCGGCTTCGTCGAAGCTTCTCGAGAAGCGGCTGAAGTCTGGCGTCGCGGCGGTATCGATGACGTCTTGCTCGGATTTCGGGGAAAGAAGGGCCGAGATGAGGCGTGCCGGCCAGATGAAGACCTCGTTTTTGGCGAGCTCGCCCTGGGCGACCGCTTCAACGTCGATGAGGTCGTCGATTGTCTCGGGGGCGTAGCTCCAGGCGAAGTCCTCGCCCGTGACCTCAAACGTGTAGGCGGGCGAAGCCGTGCGCAGGCGTTCCGCAGCATCACTCGCGGTGCAGAGCGAGACGTCGGTTCCGGCGATCACCGTGCCAGGGTAGTAGATGTTCGAGAAGACGATGGCACCGGCCACGTAGGCGACGGCGGCGAGCGCGACGATGACGATGGCGATGATGAGAGGAACGTTGTGTTTGCGGCAAGGCTTGGGGGTGTCGTTGCCCGGCGCGAAATGGGCGGGCTTATAGGCGGTCGGTTCGCTCTTGAAGGGCATCGTCGATGGCTTTCTCGATGGTGGTTTCACTGCACTGGGCATTATAGTCCCTTAATCGGACAAGTGACGCCTGAAGCGCCACACCTAGGAGCATTGGTTACCGGGATGTGCAGGCTGCGCAGGCGCTGCAGGCGCTCGGCGCCTTCGCGATGCCGCCCTTGGCCGTCTCGTCAAGCTTTGTGAGGATAATGCCTGTCACC
>CAJLVH010000025.1 GCA_905210055.1 uncultured Enorma sp.
CGCTGCCGGCGTGGACGAGATCTATACGGTGGGCGGGGCACAGGCCATCGCCGCGCTCGCCTACGGTACGGAAACCATCGCGCCCGTCGATGTCGTCACCGGTCCCGGCAACGCCTACGTCGCTGCCGCCAAGCAGCTTGTTTCGGGCGATGTGGGCATCGACATGGTCGCCGGCCCTTCCGAGGTCTGCGTGCTCGCGGATGCCTCGGCCGAGCCCACCGTGGTCGCGGCGGACCTTATGGCGCAGGCGGAGCACGATCCGCTCGCCGCATGCTATCTCATCACCTGCGACGTCGCGTTCGCGCGGCGTGTGGAGGAGGCGCTCGAATGCTTCTGCGCGCAGAGCCCGCGCGAAGAGATCACGCGCGCCTCGCTCGATAACGAGGGCGTGATCGTGGTCGCGCCCGACCTCGCTGCCGCCGTCGACGCGGTGAACACCGTCGCCCCCGAACACCTGGAGCTCCACTGCGAAAACGCGCTCGGGTTGCTCGGCTCCATCAATAACGCGGGCGCCATCTTCGTGGGCGCGTGGAGTTCCGAGCCGCTCGGCGATTACGTCGCTGGACCCAATCACACGCTGCCTACGGGCGGCACGGCGCGCTTCTCGAGCCCGCTGTCCGTGAGCGATTTCCAAAAGCGCTCCTCGGTCATCTGCTATACGTCGGAAGGATTTCTGGCCGACGCCCCCGCCACCCAGGAGCTCGCGCGGGCCGAAGGGCTGTGGGCGCACGCGCTTTCGGCAGGGCTCAGGCGTCGTGCACTCGAGCGAGGTGCGGCAGCGCTCGACCCTGCCGCGCTCGCCGAGGAAGATCTTAGCGGCATCGCGTGGCCGAACGACGATCCGCGGGTTATCGAGCGCGGCTGCGGCGGCGACGTTTCCAGCGGGGCGGGTGTGCGCCATGGCTGAGCTTTCCGTCCGCATGCGCGAGCTCGTGCAGCCGCACCTCACCGGTATCGAACCCTATGACCCCATGTTCTCGCCGTGTCGCATCAACCTGTCGGCGAACGAGAACACCTATCCGCTGCCGAGCGCCGTGCGCGCTGCGATCGACGAGGCGCTCGCCGCCACGCCCCTCAATCGCTATCCCGATCCGCTCGCGAACGAGCTTCGCGATGCGCTTGCCGCACGCCACGGCCTAGAGCGCACGCAGGTATGCGTGGGCAACGGCGGCGATGAGCTCTTGTTCAACCTGCTGCTTGCGTTTGGCGGTCGCGGGCGAGCGCTTCTCACCTGCCCGCCGGATTTCAGCGAGTACGCGTTTTTCGCGAGCTTGCTCGAGACGGATGTCGTACGCGTCCCGCGCGATCCCGAGACGTTCGCTCCGAACATCCCGGAGGCGCTTCATGCCGCGCGTTCGGCGAATCTTGTGATCGTGACCTCGCCGAACAACCCCACGGGTGATGTGCTGCCGCTCGAGTTCGTCGAAGACCTCTGCCATGCATGCCCCGGCATCGTGATGGTCGATGAGGCATACGGCGAGTTCGCCGACGAGGGGGTCTCCGCGGTTCCGCTTTTAGGACGTCATGCGAACCTCGTCGTGCTGCGCACGCTTTCCAAGGCGTTCGGCGAGGCGGGGATCCGCTGCGGATACGTGCTCGCCGCGCCCGACGCGATCGACGTGTTCTCCGCTGTGCGCCAGATCTACTCGGTGAACGTGCTCACGCAGGCGGCGGCGCTCGTCGCGGTGCGCTCGCGCGATGCCTATGCGCCGGTCGTCGAGCGGATTCGCTCGGAACGCGAGCGCCTGCATGCCGACATCGAGGCGCTGATTTCCGCCACTTCTGCGGCCGGTCGCGTATGGCGGGGGCAGGGTAATTTCCTGCTCGTGCGTCTGCCGGATGCTGCGCGCCTGCGCGAGCGCCTGCGCGACGAGTATTCTATCCTGGTACGTGATTTCAGCTCCGCGCCGGGGCTTGCCGGGTGCCTGCGCATCACCGTGGGTACGCCCGAGGAGAATGACGCGGTGCTCTCGGCGCTTGCCGAGCTTCTGAAGGGGGACGAGTCATGACCATCTACAAGAAGCAGCCGCGCGATCTCAAGGCGACGTCTGCCGCGACAGCGACGGAAAGCGCTGTGCGCACGAGCGCGGGGCTCGACGAGCTGTTCTCGACGAGCGCGCGTACCACGACCGTTCAGCGCGTGACCGGCGAGACGGACATCACGCTCTCGCTTTCGCTTGACGGTACCGGCGCCTGCGACATCACGACCGGCGTGCCGTTCTTCGACCACATGCTGAACGCCTTCGCCCGCCATGGCCTGTTCGACCTCAAAATCGAAGCGCTCGGCGATACCGAGGTCGACGCGCATCACACGGTCGAGGATACGGGTATCGTGCTCGGCCAGGCGTTCGCGCAGGCGCTCGGTGACAAGCAACGCATCAAGCGCTTCGCCGACGTCGCGATTCCCATGGATGAGACGCTTGTCATGGCAGCGGTGGATATCTCCGGTCGCGGACAGGCGTACTGCGATCTTCCGCTACCGACCCCGCGCGTGGGCGATTTCGACACGGAGCTCGCCGTGGAGTTCTTCTACGCCTTCGCGCGCGACGCCGGGGTGACGCTCCATGTGCGCGAGCTCGCCGGCGAGAACTCGCACCACATCATCGAGGCGGCGTTCAAGGCCGTCGGCCGTGCGATGCGCTTCGCGTGCGAGCAGGATGCACGCGTGCGCGGCATCCCCTCCACCAAGGGCAGCCTCTGAGCGGCCCGTCGAGTCGACCCCGTCCCGGCGGATCGAGGGAAGAAAGGATGCGCATGGCGAATACCCCGACCATCGCGGTTATCGATTATCACAAGGGAAACCTTTCGAGCGTGGCACGCGGCCTTGCCCGTGCGGGCGCCGAAGCGCTCGTGACGGATGACCCTGCCACCATCCGCATGGCGGATGGCATCGTGCTGCCCGGCGTGGGCTCGTTTTTCGATGCGATCGCCTTCATGCATGAAACGGGTCAAGATCAGGCGGTCATCGATGCCGTCGCGCACGGCGAAGGCACGCCGTTTCTGGGTATCTGCCTGGGGCTTCAGCTTCTGTTCGAGCGCGGCGACGAAGGTGTTCCCGAAGGCGCGGCAGCATGTCTGTCGCACGACGCCCGAGGTACCGGCCTCGCGCCCGCCACGGTTTTCGAAGCCGAAGGCCGGCGCTGGGTGCGCGGTCTCGGCATACTGGGGGGTTCGTGCTCCGTGCTGCCGAGCGGGCGGTTGAAGATCCCGCATGTTGGCTGGGATCAGGTGCACCTCACGCCCGCAGGCAGGACGTGTCCGCTGCTCGAGGGCTTCGCCGAGGGCGCGAACCTTTACTTCACGCACTCCTTCGCGCTCGATGGCGATGTCGCCTTGGATGACGTCGCCGCTCGCACGTTCTACGCACGCGATTTCGCCTCCGTCGTGTGGCACGGCAACATCTTCGGCTGCCAGTTCCACCCCGAGAAATCATCTGCGCACGGCCTCGAGATCCTGCGCAACTTCGTCGCGATCGTCGCCCAGCGCAAGGAGGGCAGAGCATGATCCTCTTTCCCGCCATCGATCTTGTAGCAGGTAAGGTTGTGCGCCTCGAGCACGGCGACCGTGCTCACATGAAGGTGTATTCCGAGGACCCGGCCGCCCAGGCGCGTGCGTTCGCCGACGCGGGCGCGACATGGATCCACGTGGTCGACCTTTCCGCAGCCCTTGAAGAGGACGAGGCCGCGCGCGCGGCGAACACCGAGGCAATCCGCGCCATCTGCGAGGTGGAAGGCATATCCGTCGATATCGGTGGCGGCGTACGGTCGCTTGCGCGCATCGACGAGCTCGCGGGGTTGGGAGCGAAGCGCATCTCGCTCGGCACCGTGCTCGTGCGCGAGCCGGGCTTTGCCGAGGTTGCCGCGCGCGCATTCGGCGACCTGCTTGTGGCCGACGTCGCGGCGCGCGACGGCGAGGTGCGCGTGAACGGCTGGCGCGAGGGCGTTTCGCGCAGCGCCGACGATGTGGTAGGCGAGCTCGCGAGCTTGGGTTTCAAGCATCTGGTGTTCACCGATATCGCCCGCGATGGTATGCAGACGGGCGTCGACGTGGAGGCGTATCGGCATATCGCCGAGGTTGCCGGCTTTCCCGTGGTGGCATCTGGCGGCATTTCCTCGCTCGATGATATCCGCGCGCTCGCGGAGCTCGGTGAAGACGTTATCGAAGGAGCGATTACCGGCCGCGCGCTCTACGAGGGCGCATTCATCCTGCACGAAGCGCTCGACGCCGCGTGCGGAGGGGAGGCGACATGCTCACCAAACGCGTGATTCCCTGTTTGGATGTGAAAGACGGCCGCGTCGTAAAGGGCGTGAACTTCGTGGCGCTCCGCGATGCGGGCGACCCGGTGGAGCTTGCGGCCGCCTATGACGCTGCCGGTGCCGACGAGGTCATCTTCCTCGATATCACAGCGACGAGCGACAACCGCGCCACGACCATCGATATGGCGGCGCGCGCGGCGAGCGAACTCGCCATCCCCTATACCGTGGGCGGAGGGTTCCGTGACCTTGTGGGGATGCGGCAGATGGTTGCCGCGGGAGCGGATAAGGGTTCGCTCAACTCCGCCGCCGTGAAGGATCCCTCGCTCATCTCGGCCGCGGCGGCGGCATTCGGCAGCCAGGCGGTGATTTGCGCCATCGATGCGAAGCGCGTGGGCGAGCCCGGTGCTCCGGGGGCGGATCGCTGGGAGGTGTACACCGCGGGCGGTCGCACGCCTACGGGCATCGACGCCGTAGCCTGGGCGGAGGAGGCCGCGCGGCGCGGCGCAGGCGAGATCTTGCTCACGAGTATGGATCGCGACGGCACGAAGGAGGGGTTCGACCTTGCGCTCACGCGTGCGGTGGCGCGCGCCGTGCCCATCCCCGTCATCGCATCGGGCGGCGTGGGGGAGCTCGAGCATTTCGCCGAAGGCATCATCGAGGGCGAGGCCGATGCCGTGCTCGCGGCGAGCGTGTTCCATTTCGGGACGTTCAGCATCCGCGAGGTGAAGGAGTATATGGCGGCGCAGGGAATCCCCGTGCGGCTCGATTTCTAAAGCGCAAGGCGTGACAGCGGTGCCAGGGGTGACAGCGGTGCCAGGGGAAACTGTCACGTTTGGCCAGAGGCGTGACAGTTTCCCCTGGCACCGCTGTCACACCTGGTACCGCTGTCACGGTGCTTCGCTGCGCGAATCAAGAATGGAGGAGCGATAGGATATGACCGTAGATGACCTTACGTTCGACGATCGCGGGCTCATCCCCTGTGTGGTGCAGCAATACGACACCGGCGAGGTGCTCATGGTGGCATGGATGAACGCCGAGTCGCTGCGCCTCACACAAGAGACGGGCACCACGTGGTTCTGGAGCCGCAGCAGGCAGGAGCTGTGGAACAAGGGCGCTACGAGCGGCAATATGCAGCAGGTCAAGGAGCTACTCGCCGATTGCGACGGCGACACGCTCCTCGCGAAGGTGGATTCCCCTGGCCCGGCATGCCATACGGGCAATCGCAGCTGTTTCTACAACAACCTTGGTTAGGAGCCGAAGTATGGGCGAGAGAACCGCAAACGTGCATGATGGAGATATCGGCGCGACAATTACCGGCTTGGCGGAGGTCATCCACAGCCGTGTCACGGCGTCGCCCGAGGAAAGCTATACCGCGCGGCTGCTTTCCGGCAAAGAGGATAGCCTGCTGAAAAAGCTCGTGGAGGAGTCGTGCGAGGTCGTGATGGCGGCGAAGGATCGCGACCACGACCATATCCGCTACGAGGCGGGCGACCTTGTGTACCACCTGCTCGTGGTGCTCGAGCGCTACGGCATCACGCTCGAGGAGCTTGCTGGCGAGCTCGACGCCCGGCGGCGCTAGCCCATTCGCTATTCGGGCGTCACTTCGGGCGGGGTCGAAAACCCCTCAGTTGACGACCGCCCGGCATCTGGCGCTCGCGGCGGCGCGCCGCCGTCTTCGAAGACCGAGGCGCCGTCGGAGACCTTGGCGTGCGTATGGCGGTCGAGGGTTTGAGATTCCAAGCGGGCGCAGGCTCTCCTCGCTCCGTGGTACGCTAAGATTCACTGCAAGCGACCCACGTTCGAGGAGGAACCCATGGCAGCTTCCGAACCCGTTCTATTCATTGAATACCCACCCTGTTCCACCTGCAAGAAAGCCAAGCGCTGGCTCGACGACCACGGCATCGCGTACACAGACCGCCATATCGTGGAGGACAACCCCCGGGCGGAGGAGATTGCGGGCTGGCAGGCGCGCTCCGGCCTGCCGCTTCGCCGCTTCTTCAACACAAGCGGCATGAAGTATCGCGAGCTTGGCGTGAAGGCGCAGCTCGATGCCGGCATGTCGGACGAAGACGCCCGAGCGCTCCTCGCGACGGACGGCATGCTCGTAAAGCGTCCCATCGTCGTCGCGGGAGATATCGTGCTCGTGGGGTTCAAGCCTGCGGAATGGGAGGCGGCGCTGCTATAACGTCCTTACGCCGTGCTCGCGTCCGGACGCCGCGCGTGAGCGGGCTCCGATTCGAAGCCCCGCCGCGCGCTACATCGCTGCGAGCAGCTCCTCCGCGTGCTGCACCTGGTAGACGATGACGCTGATCACCGCCGCGGCGAAGATGAGGGCGATGACGCTCAGTGTGATGGCGATGATCGCCGCCCAGCGGTACGGGGCGTGGCGACGGAGTGCGATGACGCCGCACACGATGCTCGCGATGAGCATCGCCGCTCCCAGAAGCCAGATGAAGTAGTAGCCGATGACCACGCCCGCAACGCAGAGCGCGAGCGCGGTGAAGGGCAGGGCGGGGCCAGGCTGCCACGGCGACTTGTCGGGCTGCTCATCCAATTCGGTATCGAAGGTATCGAGTTCGTCGTGCGTGCTCATGGGGGCTCCTCGCGTACTCGGTGGTTGTACATGCAGGCAGCGCCAAGTGGCGCCGCGCTACATGATTATAGGCGAGCTGCTACCATAGAGGGCAATGCTTCGGGAAGGAACACCATGGATGCATCTGATCTGGAGGCGTTGGCGCGCGCCGTCGCGGCGGGAGAGCTTTCCGCTCGCGACCTGGTGGATCGCGTTCGCCTTGAAAGCGTTTCCGATATGGGGTATGCCCAGGTGGATACGGCGCGCGGCCTGCGCACGGGCGTGTCCGAGGTCGTTTACGGGGCCGGGAAGACTCCCGAGCAGATCGTCGGCATCATCGGCGCGATGCGCGACGCCGGCCAGAGGCGCATCCTCGTGACGCGCCTCGACGAGGAGAAACACCGCGCGCTCACTGCGCTCGGCTGCGAGCTTGCGTACCATGCCGAAGCCCGTGCGGCGGTCGCGGGCGAGCTTCCCGAGCCAGACGGCAACGGTGAGATCCTCATCGTCACAGCGGGTACGAGCGATGCCCCTGTCGCGGCGGAGGCGGAGCTCACGGCGCGCTTTCTGGGCAATCACGTCACGTGTGTGCAAGACGCCGGCGTGGCGGGGATCCATCGGTTGCTGCGCCATGCCGATAAGATTTCCCGCGCACAGGTGATCATCGCCATCGCGGGCATGGAGGGGGCGCTTCCGAGCGTCGTGGCAGGCCTTGCCGCCTGTCCGGTCATCGCGGTGCCCACGAGCGTGGGGTACGGGGCGAACCTCGGCGGCATCACCGCGCTTCTCGCTATGGTGAATAGCTGCGCGAGCGGCTTGTCTGTCGTGAATATCGACAACGGTTTCGGTGCGGCGTATCAGGCGTCGCTCATCAACCATCTTCCGGGTAGACGCGTTTAGGGGCTGGGACGGCACCTCGCTTTGATGTCCCGACAAGGGAGAGAGACCATGGGGAAGACCCTGTATTTGGATTGCACATGCGGCATCAGCGGCGATATGACCGTCGCCGCCCTGCTCGACCTCGGTGCGCGGGAGGAGGTTTTGCGCGCGGCGCTCGACAGCCTGCCTGTCGAAGGGTATGAGGTGAAGATCGGCCGCGTCTTCAAGGCCGGTCTTGATTGCTGCGATTTCGACGTCGTGCTCGATCCCGGGTTCGAGAACCACGACCACGACATGGCGTACCTGCATGGGCGGGACGACGGCCACGCGCACGGCCACGATCACACCCACGCCCATGGTCATTCGCACGATCGCACCCACGCCCATCACCACGCCCACCGCGGACCTGCCGACATCGATGCCATCATCGACGCGGGCGAGATGACGCCCCGTGCACGCGCCCTGGCGCATCGCATCGTCGACGTCATCGCACGCGCCGAGGCGAAGGCACACGGCGTGCCGTTGGATGAGGTTCATTTCCACGAGGTCGGTGCCGTCGACTCAATCGTCGATATCGTTTCCACGGCCGTGGCGATCGATGATTTGGATATCGACCGCGTGATCGTGCCGGTGCTCAAGGACGGGCACGGGACGATCCGTTGCGAGCACGGCGTTATTCCCGTGCCGGTCCCGGCGACGCTCAATATCGTCGAAGCCCACGGCCTGCCGCTTTCCGTGTGCGATGTCGAAGGCGAGCTCGTCACGCCCACGGGAGCCGCCATCGTCGCCGCGCTCGAGGCAGAGCGCGAGCTCCCGGAGCGGTTCTGCGTGAAGGCGGTCGGTCTCGGCGCGGGCAAGCGAACCTATGAGCGGCCGAGCCTCGTGCGCGCGCTCATCATCGAAGAGCTTCCCGGAGGGGTTTCTGATCTCGCATGGCATCCGCAAGACGGTGCGGAGCGGGTTTCCGCTGCGTCGCCGTACAACCTGCACGGCGCTGCGCTTGCAGGCGAGGTGAAGTCGCGAGGAGGCGAGCTTGCAGAGGGGGACGCGCCGCACCCCACGATCGACGCGGCGATGCCCGCCTCGATCGTCCGCCTCGAATGCGATATCGACGACGCCTCCGGCGAGGTCCTCGCCTACGCCGCCGAGCGGCTGCGCGAAGCGGGTGCCCGCGAGGTCCATTGGGTGCCTATATTCACGAAAAAGGGGAGGCCGGCCTGGCAGCTTCAGGTGATCGCGGCCATCGAGGACGCCGAGCGCCTGGAGGGCATCATCTTTTCCGAGACGACCACCATCGGCATCCGCCGCTGGCTCTGCGACCGTACGGTACTCGAGCGCGCATGGACGACCGTGCCGACTCCGTGGGGCGAGGTGCGGATGAAGGTCGTCACGCTTCCGGACGGCTCGCTCCGCGGCATGCCGGAATACGAGGACGTCGCCGCCATCGCCCGTCGCGAGCGCCTTTCGTTCCAAACCGTCATGAACGCCACGCGCTCCTCTCTGAGCGTGTGACGATCTCCCACTCAACGCCTGATGCACTCACGGAAAGAGGTACATCCATGAAGATCGCCATCGCTTCAGACATCCATGGCTCCGCGTATTGGGCGGAGCGCCTCATGCGTGCCATAGAGACCGAACAGGTCGACCGCGTGGTACTCCTGGGCGACGTGCTCTACCATGGGCCGCGCAACGACCTTCCGCGTGAGTATGCCCCCAAGAAGGTCATTCCGCTGCTTAACGAGTTCGCAAAGACGGGCGCGCTGCTCGCCGTGCGCGGAAACTGCGAGGCGGAAGTCGACCAGATGGTGCTCGATTTCCCCTGCATGGCGGATTATTGCGAGCTCGTCGACGATGCCGGGCGCACCCTGTTCTTCACGCACGGGCATATCTTCGGCGCGGGCTTCCACAACAGCGTCGACAACCTGCCGGCGCTCCCGAAGGGATCTGCCATCGTGTACGGGCATACGCACGTCAAGGTGAACGAGCCCGTGCCGGCAGCTCCGGATGTCTGGGCGTTCAACCCCGGTAGCGTGGGTATCCCCAAGGACGGCAGCCACAGCTTCGGCATCTACGAAAGCGGACGCCCGGTTGAGAAGGCATTCCGCCATATGATCCTCGAGGAGGCCTAGATGTCTGAGACGAGGGATATGGCTACGCCCCGGAACGCAGGCGAACGCGACCGCTCGACCCGTATCGATGCGAGCGAGGCGTTCGATGCGCTTACCGAGACCATCTGGCGCCTGCGCCAGCCCGACGGTTGCCCGTGGGATCGCGAGCAGACGCACGCCTCCATCGCGAAGAACATGGTGGAGGAGGCGTACGAGGCCGTCGACTGCATCGAGGAAGGCAACGAGGTCCACCTGTGCGAAGAGCTCGGCGACGTGCTCATGCAGGTCATGCTGCACGCCCAGATCGCAGCCGACGAAGGCTCGTTCACCATCGACGACGTGGTGCGCGGGCTCGATGAGAAGCTCGTTCGCCGGCATCCGCATGTGTTCGGCGATCGTGGCGGCGCGCACGACGCTGCCGAGGTGCTCGACATCTGGGATCAGGTGAAGCTTGCGGAAAAGGCGAAGGAGGACGCCGCCGCTTTGGGCGAGGAGTATCCGAAAAGCCTGCTCGAAAGCGTCCCTCGTGCACTCCCGGCGCTCATGCAGGCGCAGAAGGTCTCGCGCAAGGCGGCAGCGGTGGGCTTCGAATGGGACACGGTGGATGACGTGTGGGCACAGGCAGCCTCGGAACGCGCGGAGTTCGAGCGCGAGGAGCCGGGCAGCGAGGCGCGCGCGATGGAGTTCGGCGACATGCTGTTCGCGCTCGTGAACGTCGCACGCCGCGAGGGCATCGACGCCGAGAGCGCGCTCCGAGCGAGTACCATGAAGTTCCGCACACGCTGGGAGGCGGTCGAACGCCTCGCCTGGGAGTGCGGCACGAGCGTCGAGGAGCTTTCGACCGAAGAACTCAACCGGCTCTGGGATGAGGTCAAGACGGGGGAGTAGGCTCGCGTCGTTCGCTAGAACGTCCTTGCAGTCGACGCGCCGCTTCTCGCCGAATATTTCGCGCGTTTGTCGCCTATATTCCCACGACGGGTTAGACAGGGAAGAAAACGGGCATATCATAAAAGTTTACATAGGCTAACCACTTCGCTGCAGGTGAGGGATGCCGGACATCCCCTGCAGCTCGAAGCGGTGGCAAAGGCTCAAGAGAAAGGACCCCCCATGAGCGAGATCATCGATATCTACGGTCGCGAGGTGCTCGATTCGCGCGGCAATCCCACGGTGGAGGTCGAGGCGACGCTCGACGACGGCTCGTTCGGCCGCGCCATGGTGCCCTCGGGTGCCTCGACGGGCGCGTTCGAAGCGGTCGAACTCCGCGACGGCGACGCCGATCGCTACCAGGGAAAAGGCGTGATGCGCGCCGTCGACCACGTGAACAAGGAGTGTGCGGAGGCCGTCATCGGCATGGATGCCTTCGACCAGCGTGCCCTCGACGCCGCCCTCATCGCGGTGGACGGCACACCGAACAAGGGAAGCCTCGGCGCGAACGCGATCCTTGGCGTCTCGCTCGCCGTGGCGCGTGCGGCGGCGCAGTCTGCGGGGCTCGAACTCTATAGCTACCTCGGCGGTGTGAACGGCCACACGCTTCCCGTGCCCATGATGAACATCCTGAACGGCGGCGTGCATGCCGATAACAACGTCGATTTCCAGGAATTCATGATCATGCCGGTGGGCGCGCCCACGTTTGCCGAGGCGCTGCGCTGGTGCGCGGAGGTCTACCACACGCTCAAGGGCGTCCTCAAGGAGAGCGGCCATGCGACGGGCGTGGGTGACGAGGGCGGTTTCGCGCCAGACCTCGCCTCGAACGAGGAGCCGCTCCAGTACATCGTGCGCGCCATCGAGGCGGCGGGCTACAAGCCGGGCGAGGACTTCATGATCGCCATGGATCCCGCCACCACGGAGCTCTACGACCCCGCGCGCGGCGTGTACGTCCTCGCGGGCGAGGGGCGCGAGCTCACCACGGACGAGATGATCGACTACTGGGCGGAGCTCGTGGAGCGCTATCCCATCATCTCCGTCGAGGACGGTCTCGCCGAAGAGGACTGGGACGGCTGGGTGAAGCTCACCCAGCGTATCGGCGACCGTGTGCAGCTTGTGGGCGACGACCTCTTCGTCACGAACACCAAGCGTCTTGCGAAGGGCATCGAGCTCGGTGCCGCGAACGCCATCCTCGTCAAGGTGAACCAGATCGGGTCGCTCACCGAGGCGCTCGAGGCGATCGAGATGGCGAAGCGCGCCGGCTTCGGCATCATCGTGAGCCATCGCTCCGGCGAGACCGAGGACTCGACCATCGCAGACCTTGCGGTCGCCACGAACGCGGGACAGATCAAGACGGGCGCGCCCTGCCGCAGCGATCGCGTGGCGAAGTACAACCAGCTCCTGCGCATCGAGGACGGCCTGTATACCTCAGCCGAATATGCCGGATGGAATGCCTTTCGCGTGAAGCGCTGATGTGATCGAGAGGGTTACTGGAGCCGAAATGCGAGCCGCAGGTGGGATGCGTTTCCGCCTGCGGCTTTTCTAGCAAAGAAAGTGCTATTCCTCGATGATCTCGTTGGGATCGGCGTACGCGTCGGCTTCGTCCATCGGTGCCGCTTCCGTGGCGCTCTGCGCCGTTCGCGTGAACGGGCGAAATACTCAGGCCCTGCGGGCGGTGTCCGTGGTATAACCTAAGGCAACGCGCAACCATCCTTCAAACACACAAGGCGCACCATGGACATCTCTTACAACGATAGACCAGCGGTTTACCGCATGCGGGCGGGCGAGGGTCGTGCTCGCAGGGCTGGTGCTGGGCACGCGGGTGGCGCACCGACCGCTGCTCGCGGCTCCAAAGGGGCGGGTCGCTCTTCCGCGGCAGGGCGCGGCGGCACCGGGCGCAGCCCCCGTCGCAGTCATCACACCTCCGGCCTCATGCGCTACGCCGCGGATAACCGCATCGTCCAGGCCGTCTACCAGTTCACGACGGGTTCAACGCGCTATCTTTTCTACGGCCTTGTTGTGCTCGCGGTGGGTATCGGCCTGTACTTCCCTGTTCGCGACCTCTACACTGCGTATCGCACCGGCGATATCCTCGAGCGGCAGCTCGAGGTGAGGAACGATTACAACGAGGTGCTCGAGGACAAAGTCAGCCGTCTGCTCTCGACGGAGGGCATCGAGGACATCGCGCGAGAGAACCTCGGGCTCGTCATGCCGGGCGAGCGGGTCGTCACGGTTACGGGCGTGGAGGCCGATGAATCCTCCTCCGGCGATTCCCTCACGGCTTCCGAGGTCGAAAACGCAGAGCTTGCGGTTGTCGACGATGCTCCGTGGTACATCAAGGTGCTCGACGCCATCTTCTTCTACCGAGGCGTCGAGGGACAGGTCGTTTCGTCGGCGGGAGAGGCAGAATCCGAGGAAGCCGCATCGGGCGCGTCCTCAGAGGGGGAGACCCAGGCGGAAGAGCCGTCTTCGGAGGAGTAGCGAGGAACATATGGGCTATAGGTCTGATATCGACGGTTGCGCGCGCATCGCTGCCGTCGATCTGGGAACCGTTTCGTCGCGTCTGGCGCTTGCGCGCGTTCGCGACGGGAATATCGTCGAGCTCACCAAGCACTCAATCATCACGGATATGGGCAGGGGCGTGGACGCCGCCGGCGCCTTCAACAACGAGGCGATTGACCGTGTCGAGCGCGCTTGCTCCCAGTTCGCCGAGGAGGCGCGTGCGTTCGGCGCGGAGGCGACCTGTATGACGCTCACGAGCGCCGCGCGCGATGCGGCGAATGCGAACGAGCTCACCGGAAAGCTCGCCGCCCTGGGGTTCATCCCGCAGGTCATTCCCGGCGAGGTCGAGGCGCGTCTCACGTTCTTGGGAGTCGCGCACGATTTCCCTGGCGAGCGCATTGCCGTTGCCGACCCCGGTGGTGGCTCGACCGAAATCGTCGTGGGCTCCTATCTGCCTGAGGCATCTACGCTCGATCTCGAGCACGTCCGGTCCCTCGATATCGGTTGCCGCCGTCTCACCGATCGCTTCTTCACGGCGATCCCGCCTGCGGCAGGAGAACTCGAGGCAGCTTCTGGATGGGCACATGAACAATTCGCGTCTTATTGGAGCGCATTCGACGAGCATCCTGCGCGCCTCATCTCGGTGGGAGGCACGGTCAGCACGCTCGTCGCGCTCGAGCACGAGCTCGTGCCGTTCGATTCCGCCTTCGTGCACCTCCACGACCTCACTCTCGATGAGGTCGAGCGCCAGCTTGCGCGCATGCGGCCGCTCGCTATTCCGGACATCGCCGAACTCAAGGGCATGCAGCCGGAGCGTGCTCCCATGATGCTCGCTGGAAGTGTCATCATCCGCGAGCTCATGCGTGCGGGCGGATACGATGTGCTCACCGTGAGCGAGAGCAGCCTGCTTGCGGGCGTGGTCGCGACAGTAGACGAGGTTCTGCGCGGCGCGTCGCCCACCACGGGCTGGACGCCCGAGCTCGCGCGCAGGTAAGATTGCCCCAGCGACTTTTTATGCGCTGTATTGGGAAGGCTGCCCGATATGCCTGGCGCGACATGTGAATACCTTGCTCGGATACCGATGCGCGTCGAAAGCACCTGGAGCGGTTTACGCCGTAATCTGGTAGACTGGCATGCGCACGGGGGCGTGGCGGAATTGGCATACGCAGGAGACTTAAAATCTCTCGCCTTCGGGATTGTGGGTTCGAGTCCCACCGCCCCTACCAGCTACCTCAAACGCTGCTCGTATCGAGCGGCGAAGACTGTTTGGTCATGAGATATCGGGATGCGCTTCGAAAGGGGAGCCCCATCATGAAGAAGATCGTACTGGCATGTGGTTCGGGTATTGCCACGTCGACGGCGGTGGCGAGCAAGGTCACCGCACTGCTCAACGAGCACGGCTATGAAGGCCAGTTCAGAATCGTGCAGTGCTCGATCGCCGAGGCGCTCGACGCCTGCGCGGATGCGGACGTGCTCGTCGCAACGACCGTTGCGCCGAAGGGAATCGCCTGCCCGTACGTGAGCGGCGTCCCGTTCCTCACGGGCGTGGGTCGCGGGGCGGCGGAGCAGGCGCTTCTCGACGCGCTCGCCAGCTAAGCGCTCGCGTTGCACGCGGCGTCGCGGAAACCTTTTTCAAACCAAGGTCTTGCGCGCCGTCGAAAGCTACGCTAAGATGAACTGCGCTTTCGGTGAACGCCGAAATCCATGCGGGCGTGGCGGAATTGGCAGACGCGTATGGTTCAGGTCCATATGGGGGCAACCCCGTGAAGGTTCAAGTCCTTTCGCCCGCACCATTGAATTGTAAAGGCTCCGGCAACGGAGCCTTTTTGCCAAAAGGGACAGTCCCTTTTGGCAGGCATGCGGCCTGATATTGGGGACAGTCCCCAATGTCATGACACTGGGGACTGTCCCCAATGTCAGGCGCAGACGAGCGAAAGGTATGCGGCATGTCCTGTCTCTACATGGTTATCGTCCTACTTATCGCGGCGGCGATCATCTCCATCATCCTGTCGTTTCTGGGCGTGCTCTTCGTGGGCGCGCTGAGGCTCATCCCCATCGTTCTCATCGTGCTCGTAGTGCTCGTGCTCATGGGCAAGATCAAGATCTCGGTTGTGCGCGATGAGGGCGACGACGACCATCGTTGGCTGAATTAAGCAGACCCGCGCTGTCAAATCCCGGTTTTTCGGCGCGGGAATCTGTGGTACGATATCTCAGCTTGATAGCCGCGTTGCGGTTGCCGATGGCATCTGCCCGAGTGGCGGAATTGGCAGACGCACCAGACTCAAAATCTGGCGCTGGCAACAGCGTGCGAGTTCGACCCTCGCCTCGGGCACCATTTCATGGCGATGTCATGGAGTAGCTGCGACTGTGCTATCATGCAACCCGCATCGCGCAAGCGATGGCCAAAGAGGAGCTTCGGCTCCCACCTTTCGGCGCCATGTGGCAGCTGTCTGGTCACAACGGAAGATGTAGGGGCATAGTGCCTTTCATTCGCTTTGTGAGTCCGGTTGCTGTCTTGGCACCGGGCTCTCTTCGTTTAAGGAGGTACCGAAAATAGCTAAGCACGATGACACGCGCATCAACGACGAGATCACCGCGACCAGGTGCCGCCTGATCGGTGTCGACGGTTCCCAGCTGGGCGTCTTCGGCATTCGTGATGCGCAGCGCGTCGCCGACGAGCAGGGTCTCGATCTGGTCGAGATCGCGCCGAACGCCGACCCCCCGGTCTGCCGCGTCATGGACTACGGTAAGTTCAAGTACCAGCAGGCCATGAAGGCGAAGCAGGCGCGCAAGAACCAGTCTCGCGTCGAGGTCAAGGAGATGAAGTTCCGTCCGAAGATCGACGTGGGCGATTACGAGACCAAGAAGGGTCATGTGCTGCGCTTCCTGAAGAAGGGCGCCCGCGTGAAGGTCACGATCATGTTCCGCGGCCGCGAGATGGCTCATCCCGAACAGGGGCTGAACGTGCTTGAGCGCCTTGCGGAAGACCTCAAGCCCTATGCTACGGTCGAGTCGCAGCCCAAGCTCGAGGGTCGCAACATGTTGATGCTCCTCGCTCCCATCAAGGGCGCTTTCGATGAGAAGCCCGAGAAGAGCGATAGCAAAGATGGCGAGTAATTTTGTCCTATAAGCGATAAGGAGAAGTCATGCCTAAGATGAAGTCGCACAGCGGAACCAAGAAGCGCTTCCGCACCACCGGTACCGGCAAGCTCATGCGCGCCAAGGCATACAAGAGCCACATTCTCACCAAGAAGACCACGAAGCGCAAGCGTGGCTTCCGCCAGGAGACCGAGGTTTCTGCTGCCGATCGCAAGACGGTCGTTTCGCGCCTCGCGTAACGACGAGTACCTACCTGTTGATTCACGAACCACGAGGAGTTGATCAGATATGGCACGTGTGAAGCGCGCTCTCAATGCTCGTAAGCACCACCGCACCATCATGAAGCAGGCCAAGGGTTACTACGGTGCTGCCTCTCGTACCTACAAGCACGCCAAGGAGCAGGTGCAGCATTCGCTCCAGTACCAGTACCGCGATCGTCGCAACAAGAAGCGCGAGATCCGCGCCCTCTGGATTCAGCGCATCAACGCCGCCGCCCGCCTGAACGGCATCTCCTACTCGCAGTTCATGCACGGCCTCAAGGTCGCCGGTATCGAGCTCGATCGTAAGGTGCTCTCGCAGATGGCCTACGAGGACATCGAGAGCTTCAACGAGCTCGCTGCGATCGCCAAGAAGGCGCTCGAGGCGTAAAGACTGGAAGAAATCCCGCATAGACTTCTATGATGTGAAGAAAGGCGTCGGATCACCGGCGCCTTTTTCGTATTGCGGGAGAGGGTGCTTTGCGCACAGACTTTGGTTGTAAGGGCGAACCCTCTCGCATATAGAAACGAGGCGTCGGCCCAATTCGCGTGTCTTCAGATATATAGAGCAAGAAAGCTACCGGAATACATCGGCCTTGTTGTAATGCGGATTGGAATAAAGAGAAACGCTCTAGCGCGTGGATATGCTTATCAATATATAGGTGCGATAGAGCCTGAACATACGGTATATAGGCTCAAGGGCAACATAAATGTGATGGAAATGTGAACGTCTCAATCGACGCTTGCACACAGAATGTTTTCTGGCAATATATCTCCTTGCCGCGCGGCGGGGAGCCGCGAC
>CAJLVH010000026.1 GCA_905210055.1 uncultured Enorma sp.
GCGGGCGGCCGGGCGCGTGAAGGGCGCGCACTCGGCATAGCTGCGCCAATGGGTGAGCTTGTACGCCAGCGCGGCAGCAGCGAGCACGAGCCACGCCACGAGCAGGTAGTACAGCACGACCTCGACTGTGTACGCCTGGGCAAGGAAACTTAGCGCGGGGCGCGGCTGGCTCGAGAGGAGCATGCCCGCGAACGCGACGGCGCTCGTCCCGAGCAGCACATAGCGGTGATCGTGCGTGAGAAACGCCATAAGGCGGCCGCGCAGGGTGCGGCCGCCGCGTGGCGAAGCGTCATGTGAAGCCATGATTCTCCTTGGGTTCGTTCAGATGCCGGGGCGCGCCCTACGCGGGCTGGCGATCCATGCAGGCGTTCCACATGTCCTGGCGCTCGTCCTCCGAAATGCCGTCGATGACCGCGTTGATACGATCCATGATCTCGGCATCGGAACCCTTCACGATAGCGGCGTTGTCGGGCATGGCGGAACCCTCGAACTTCTCCTCCATCTGGAGCTCGACGAAATTGGGGTACTGCTCGATGAGCTTCGGCATCGAGAGCATTGAGTATGTAATGATGTCGCAGCGGCCGTTGGCGAGATTCTCGATCACGAGCGGCACGGTCTCGGCGGGCGTGGCATGGGTGACATCGGGAATCTGGTCGATCACGGTATCGTACATGGTTGCCGCCTGACCGAGAACCGTCGCACCCGCGATGTCGGCGAACGTCGTGGCGTTGACGTACGGTGAGTCCTCCGTGGTGATCATGACGATATCGTCGTCGATGTAGGAGTTGGAGAAGTCCGCGGACTCGGCGCGTTCCGGATCGACAGACATACCAGCGCAGATGATGTCAATCTGGCCGCTGTTGAGCGCGTCGATGAGACCAGAGAAATCAAGCTTCACGGCAACGGGATCGAGATCGAACTCCTCGGCGATGAGCTTGGCAACCTGAACGTCATAGCCATCGGCGTAAGCACCGGCAACGTTCTCGATGGGCATGGTGAACTCGGATTCTTCCGAAACCTGCCAGTTATAGGGGGCGTAGGCAGCCTCCATGCCCACGCGGAGCATGCCATCGGAGCCGAAGCTCGCGGTCGCGGCGGCGTCATCGGCGGTGCTGCCGGCATCGTCCGTCTCCTGGGCAGCGGGGCCGCATCCGGCGAGGAACATCATGCTCCCCATGCCGACCGCCGATATGCCGGATAGCTTTAAGAAGCCGCGGCGCGAGCACGCGAGATTCGTCGATGGCAGGGCGGTGGGGGTAGTCTTCCTCATGATGGTTCCTTCCCGTATGTGTTGTATAACCCCTTCCGTGCGCACAACCGGAGGGGACCCATTCCCCTCCCCCTTGCAACTTAATGCGAGAAAGTTCCGCGCACGTGGTTAAGAATAGACGGCAGCGCGGACGTTCCCCATAACTTTTTTCCGCCGAAACACGCGTGTAATGAAACCGCAGAAATTACTTTAGTGAGAAAAAGCATTCATTCTAACGCGCGGTGTCCCCCTGCGAGCCACTTTGGGGGCGTGCTCTAACGCAACAAGCGCCGCAGGCGAGTCGCTTCCTGCGGCGCTTCGTTGCTATAAAATCTATCCTCTATGTCAGGTTAGCGACCCTGGGCGCGGGACTCCTCGTAGAATTCGACGAGGTGCTTCTGCACGTCGTAGGGCACCTGCTCATAGCCGGCGGGCTCCATGGTGAAGTCGCCCGTGCCGCGCGTGATCGAACGCAGGCGAGTCGCGTAATCCGTGAGCTCAGCGAGCGGAACGGTCGCGGTGACGACGGTGTTCCCGCGGTCATCGGTGTCCATACCGGTCACGCGTCCACGCGAGCCGGAAACATCGCCCATCACTGCGCCGGCATAGCTCTCCGGAATGGTGACGGTGATGTTCTCCATAGGCTCAAGCACTACGGGATCGGCATCGGCACATGCCTTTTTGAGGCCGATGCGCGCGGCGGCGCGGAATGCCATCTCGTTGGAGTCGACGGGGTGGTACGAACCGTCGTAGCACGCCACGCGAATACCCGTGAGCGGGTAGCCGGCGATGACGCCTTCCTTCATGGTCTCCTGAACGCCCTTGTCCACGGCAGGGATGAGCGCACGCGGGATGCGGCCACCCACGACCTCGTCGACGAACTCGTACTCCGTGCCATCAAGCAGCGGCTCAACACGCAGGTAGCAATCGCCGAACTGGCCGGCGCCGCCCGTCTGCTTCTTGTGGCGACCCTGCGCGCTCGCCACGCGGCGAATAGTCTCGCGATACGGGATGCGGATGGGCACGATGTGAGCCACGACCTTCGTGCGCTCCTCCAGACGGTTGAGCAGCACGGAAACCTGAGCCTCGCCCACGGCGGAGATGATCGTCTGGCCGGTTTCCTCGTTGCGCTCGATCTTCATCGTGGGATCGGCCTCGCAGGCGCGATCGATGAACGTGAAGAGCTTGTCCTCGTCGGAACGGTTCTCGGCCTCGATGGCGATGCGGTACTGGCTGTTCGGGAACTGGAACGCCGCCGCCTCGACCTTACCGGTCACGGAGAGTGTGTCGCCGGTATCTGCCGAGATCTTCGTGGTGACGATGATGTCGCCCGCCTCAGCCTTGCCGACCTCGTCCATATCCTTGCCGCACATCACGTAGAGGTGCGCCAGGCGCTCACCCTTGCGCGTACGCGCGTTCACGAGCTCGATGCCCGGCGTGAGCGTACCGGTGAGCACCTTGAGGAAGCTGATGCGGCCCTGCTGCGGGTCGTTGAGCGTCTTAAATACGAAGGCGACGGGACGGTCGTCCTCGGAGGAGATCTTCAGCGTATCGCCGTCGACGAGCGGCATCTCGCCATAGTCCGTCGGCTTCGGGAAGTACGTGGCGATATCGTCCATGACGGAGTGGACGCCCAGCTCGCGCGTGCAAGAACCCACGAATACCGGCACGAAGAGGCGCTTGGCGATCGCCTCGGAGAGCAGGCCCTCGACCTCTTCCTGCGAGAGCGCCTCACCTTCGAGATACTTCATCATGAGCTCGTCGTCCGCCTCGGCCACAGCCTCGCACAGCTGCTCGCGCGCTTCCTCGGCAGCGTCGAGATACTCTTCGGGGATGTCGAACTCGGTTTGCGTGGTGCCATCGCAATGGCGCGCCTTCATGCGCACGATGTCGATGACGCCCTCGAAGTTGTCGCCCGTACCCCACGGCAGGGTCACGGCACCCAAACGCACGCCGAAGCGCTCGCGGAGCGCCTTCATGCAGGTGTCGTAATCGGCGTTCTCCTTATCGATGCGGTTGATGAACACCGCGCGCGCAAGGCGCAGGTCTTCCGCGGCGTACCACAGCTTCACCGTGGTGGGCTGCGGGCCTTCGGCGGCGTCGACCACGAAGAGCGCCGTCTCGCACACGCTCATCGCAGCATAGGCATCGCCGATGAAGTCCGGATAGCACGGGGCGTCGAGCACGTTGATGCGCACGCCCTTCCAGTCGATGGGCGCGATCGAGGTCGAGATGGAGAACTCGCGCTTGACCTCTTCCGCGTCGTAATCGAGCGTGGGCTTCGTGCCCGCATGACCGCCCAGACGCGCGGTCTTGCCAGAAAGGTGGAGCATGGCCTCTGCGAGCGAGGTCTTGCCCACCCCGCCTTGGCCTACGAGAACCACGTTCCTTACGTCGCTTGTTTTAGGCGCGCCCATAGCTGCCTCCTTGTTCCCGGGCGCATGCGCGCGGCGTCTGAGCATCCGCGCGTATGCGCCGATTACATACGATATGGTTGAGCCTACCCCTCTTGGCACGTACCCTATCGCTCATTTCGACCAGCGAACGCAAGCCTGCGGTGTGCGGCGATGTCCCAAAAAGGGACAGGAGCATTTTGGGACATCTTAGAAAAAGTCGATTCAGCAAAGACCGTCGACACAAAAAGGGCCCCGGCGCGGCGCCGAGGCCCTTCGATGTCCCAAAATGCACCTGTCCCTTTTTGGGACATTGTGCCCGGTCACTCCTCGTTGGCCATAGCCTCCTCGGCGAAGCGAGCGGCTTCGGCGGCAATCTCCTCATCGCTCTGGCGTGGCTTGCGGCGCGTCGAGGCATCCTTGGTGCCCGCGGCCTTCACCTCTCCCGCCGCCTCGCGCTCGAGATAGGCACTCCACTCATCGTTGAGTAGCGCCTCCACCGCCTCGCCCTCGACGGTTTCGCGCTCCAGAAGCACGTTCGCCATGGTAACGAGCTGTTCGCGACGCTCTTCAAGGATCTGCTTCGCGCGGTCGTGCGCCTCGCGCATGATGCGCTGCACCTCGGCGTCGATACGCCGCGCGGTCTCCTCGGAATAATCCTGGTGGTTCGCGTAATCACGCCCTAGGAACACCTGATGCTGAGCCTCGCCGAACACCTGCGTACCCAGTTCCTCGCTCATACCCAGGCGCGTGACCATCTCGCGCGCCATCTTCGTTGCGCGCTCGAGGTCGTTTGAGGCACCGCTCGTGATGTCGGCGCACATAAGCTCCTCGGCAACGCGGCCGCCCAAGAACACCGCGAGCTCATCGAGCATTTCGTTCCGGGTCTTGAGGAAGTGATCTTCGGTGGGCAGCTGCATGGTGTAGCCGAGGGCCTGGCCGCGCGGGATAATCGTGATCTTGTGCACCGGGTCGGAATGCTCGAGCACGTGCCCCACGAGCGCATGCCCGCTCTCGTGGTACGCGATGACACTGCGTTCGGTCTCGGTCATGACGCGCGTCTTGCGCTCGGGGCCGGCGATGACGCGCTCCATGGACTCCTCAATCTCGTCCATGGTGATGCG
Source organism: uncultured Enorma sp. (assembly GCA_905210055.1). GTDB lineage: Bacteria > Actinomycetota > Coriobacteriia > Coriobacteriales > Coriobacteriaceae > Enorma. Next base: position 4,767 of record CAJLVH010000026.1, read on the forward strand.
CTCGTGGTGCCGGCGCGCCGTGAGCAGCGCCGCTTCGTTCATGAGGTTCGCAAGATCGGCACCGGTGAAGCCAACGGTGAGCTTCGCGAGTTTCTCGAAGCTCACGTCCTCGCCCAAAGGCTTGTTCGCCGCATGTACGCGTAGAATCTGCTCGCGTCCCTTCACGTCGGGACGATCGACGGTAATCTGGCGGTCAAAACGTCCGGGGCGCAGAAGAGCCGGATCGAGGATGTCCGGGCGGTTCGTCGCGGCGATGAGGATGACGCTCTCGCTCTCCTCGAAACCGTCCATCTCGACCAGCAGCTGGTTCAACGTCTGCTCGCGCTCGTCGTGCCCGCCACCGAGGCCGGCACCGCGCTGGCGTCCCACGGCATCGATCTCGTCGATGAAGATGATCGACGGCGCCTGCTCCTTAGCGCTCTTGAAGAGGTCGCGCACGCGGCTCGCGCCCACGCCCACGAACATCTCCACGAAGTCGGAGCCCGAGATGGAGAAGAACGGCACGCCCGCTTCGCCCGCCACCGCTTTGGCAAGCAGCGTCTTACCGGTACCCGGAGGGCCTACGAGCAGCACGCCGCGGGGAATCTTCGCACCGAGCTTGCGGTAGCGATCCGGATCGGAAAGGAAATCGCGCACCTCCTCGAGCTCTTCGACTGCCTCATCGATACCGGCGACGTCGGCGAACTTCACCTTGGGACGCGTGGCCTCGTTCGTCTTGGCGTTCGTCTTACCGAACTGCATAGCCTTGTTGTTAGCGCCCATCATCTGGCGCATGAAATACAGCATGAACAGCACGAGCACGGCCGTGGGCGCGATGCTCAGAATGAGATCCATGAACGCATTTGGATCGCTCGTGTTCACGACGTACTCGGTCGCGGGGTGCGCCGCCATGAGCTCGGCAAGCGCATCGGAACCGATATACGTCGAGGTGAAGGGAACCGCCGCCTGGTCTTTGCCGACATCTTTGGCGTCTTCCCAATACAAGCCCTCAAGCGAACCGTCGGCGATGGTATAGGTCACGGAATCGACGCGGCCATCTTCCACGGCGGTCACGAACTCGCTTGTTGCGAGCTTCGTCGTCTCGGACGCGTGTCCCGCGCCGCCATTCATAGTGAACGCCAGGTACGCCACGAGCGCGCAAGCGACCAAGATGTAAAGCCACGACATGCGCGAGGGGCCGCGACGCCCGCCGCGGTTGGGGTCTCCCGAGCCGGGGCGCATGCCCGTCATCTGGTTGCGTGGCACCTGCTCGCCACGGGGGTTTCCCCCATCGCGCTCGTCGTGTGCCGGCTGGTTCCGCTCGGCACCGCGCGCGTCATCGCTACCCGTCGGCTCGCCGCCGGGGCGCTCATGGCGTGCGGCACTGCCATCGCCTGCCGCGTTCTGCTCTTCTTCGATACGATCGGACATGTTACGAATAAACCTCCGGTTTAAGAATGCCCACATAGGGGAGGTTGCGGTAGCGCTCCGCGAAGTCGAGGCCGTAACCCACGACGAACTCGTCGGGACAATGCGCTCCCACGTACTTCGGATTGATGGCGGCCTGCTTGCCCTCAACGTCCTTCCACAGGAAGGCGGCGACCTCAAGCGAAGCGGGGTTGCGGCTGCTCAGGTTCTTCATGAGGTACTTGAGCGTGAGGCCGGAATCGAGGATGTCCTCGACGATCAGCACGTCACGCCCCTTGATATCCATATCAAGGTCTTTCACGATACGGACTATACCCGAGGTCTTCGCCTTGTCACCATAGCTCGAGACGGCCATGAAGTCGATGGCGAGCGGAAGATCAATCGAACGCATGAGGTCGCCCATGAAGACGACCGCCCCGCGCAACACGGCGATGAGCACCAGATCCTTCCCCTGGTAATCGCGGCTGATCTCGCTTCCCAAACGCTGCACGATACCCCGGATGTCCTCCTCGCTGAAAAGGATGGAATCAACATCTGGATGCATCGTCGAAAGCTCGCTCTTCGTTTCCATGGCAACCCTCCTGCTCGCCGATATACGTATGGCAGCTTACCCCACCGCGCGGACTTATTCCGCGGAATCGAGGGAATGGATGGTTAATTGTATCAATACGCGGCTCATCGCCGTGCATTTGAAGCGCTCGTCAAGGCGAATTCCGCCAACCCACACAACGGCACCGCCGGGCGCGGTGCGCACGATAGGCACGAGCGGGCGCTCAGCGACCGGAACCTGCTCCTCACCGAGGATGTCGGAAACCTTCTTCGACCTGCCGTGCATGCCGAGCGGGCACATGAGGTCCCCCGGAGCGAGCGAGTCGACCCACAGGCGCGCCGCGCGAGCCTCCACAGGCACGCCGTCTCCCGATTCCTTGAGGCGCACGAGGTCGCGTTCGGCATATCCAAGCGACGCGGCGTCCACGAAGGCGATCTCTTCGCCCGCGGGCGCGGCAGAAGCCTTCCTGCGCACATAGGCAATGATATCGGATCCGGCGGGGACGCGTTCGATCGACGCCTCGAGCACCCGTCCCGCGGCGAGCGCCATGCGGCCGGGTACGGTGAGCCAACCAGCTGTGAGCTCTTCGCGGGCGGCAGCGGTGCGCATCGAGCAGGTACCGAACTCCATGCGCACGTCGATGCCCGCGGGAAGCGTGGTCGACCCCTCCCCCGAAGCCACGCATGCGAGCACGGCTTCGACATGACGGAGCTCGAGGCGCGCATCTTGGTCGAGCTGGCGCACAGCGAGACGCACCATGCGGCGCGCGATGGCCACCTCGGCGGATGCCAGGCGCGCACCGTCGAGCACGATGAGCCCCTCCTGCCGGCGCTTGGTGCATACCCGTAACGCCTGTGCGGCGAGCTGCGACATGAACGCATCCTCATCGCCCAGGATGTCGCACGCGGCGCTCACGTTGCGCGCGACGTTGCGGTTGCGCTCGCGCAAAACAGGCATCACGCGGTGACGCACGAAGTTTCTCAGGTACGCGGTGTCTTGGTTGCTCTCGTCCTCGCGCCAGGGAATGCCCGCGACCTCGAGATAGCGGCAGAGCTCGTCGTGTGTGGTGTCGATGAGCGGCCGCACGATGATGTTGCGGCGCCGTGGGATGCTCGAGAGGCCGGCAGCGCCTGCACCCTTGATGGCATTCATTATGAACGTCTCCGCGCGGTCGCTCGCCGTATGGGCGGTTGCGATGCGCGCGGCAGAGCGCGGAACGTTCGCCTCGGTGCATAGTTCGCGCACGTACCGGCGGGCGGCAGCATAGCGCACCTCGCGCGCCGCCGCCTCGAGATTCTGACCGCCCAGGTTCGCAAACGATGCGTGCTCCACGCAGAGCGGCAGCCCAAAGCGCTCGCAGAGCTTCCGGACGAACGCCTCGTCCGCATCCGACGCCTCGCCGCGCAGGTGATGGTTCACGTGGAGCACATGCAGGCGCTCGCGGGCGATGCGCGCCCGACCGCGACCGTCGTCCAAATCGAGCTGTGAGGTGCAGGCCATGACGAGCAGCGCCGTGGAATCTGCCCCGCCGGAGACCATGAGCACCACCGGGGCTGCGGGATGCGCCTGTGCGCGAACACCGCGCGAATGATGCGGCGCGAACCGCTGCGCTACCGTTGGCATGCACCCTCCCATCTTCGTCTGTAGCAGCACTCTTGGGATTTTTCCACATACATTCGTACAATATTCCCTTGGATAATGTTACATCGGAAGGAAACGCATGCCGAACGCGATGCACCTCCATATCCTCGGCAGTGGCTCAAAAGGGAACTGCTCGATCGTGGAGTCGCCTGCTGGATTCATCATGATCGACAACGGCTTCTCGCGTCGGGAGACGCTCGCTCGCATGCACGCGCTCGGTTTGGACGAAAACCGGGTGCGCGCGCTCATCCTTACGCACGAACATAGCGATCATACGCGCGGCGTCGTGGTGTGGTGCAAGCGCTTTAGCGGGACGCTCATCGCGAGCGCAGGTACGCCGGAGGCGCGATCTGGCTTCGACGTCCTTCCGTTCCAAGCGGTTGAACCTGGCGAGGCGTTCGACATCGAAGATGTGCACGTCCAGACCTTCCCCACCTCGCATGACGTCGTAAACCCCATGGGGCTGCGCTTGAGCTGCGGAGACGACGCCATAGGATTCGCCACCGATACCGGCACGCTCTCCGACGCTGCGCGGAATGCACTCCGCGATGCGCGCATCCTTGCCCTTGAATGCAACCATGATGTCCATATGCTCACATCTGGCGATTACCCCCGCTTTCTCAAGGAGCGCATTCTCTCGAACACGGGTCATCTTTCGAACGCCCAGGCAGCGGAAGCCGCGTGCGAGCTCGTTACCAACCGCACCGAAGAGCTTGTCGCCATGCACATATCTCAAGAGAACAACCGACCTGGTCTCGCGGTGCGCGCGCTCGCCGATGCGCTCGGTGCCACGCTCGACAACGACCTTGGGACCGCAGCGACGCTCGAACGGCCGGGCACGGCACCGGGACTGCACATTCGCGCTGCCGGCCAAGACCGCCCCGTAAGCATCTGGTAGATGAAACGGCGGCTCGACCATCGGGAGTGAATCGCCGCTCACGAAAAAAGGGGCTCCCGAAGGAACCCCTTTCATCCGAATTGTTGGAAAAGCTAGAAGCCGTCGTTAGTCGATCGAAACCTTCGTGACGTTCTTCTTCTCGACGATCTTCGGCACGGAGACGGTGAGCACGCCGTCGGCGAAACGAGCGGAAAGGCCCTCGTTCGACGCATCCTTGAGGTAGATCCCGCGCGTGGCGCTGAAGGCGGAGAACTCGCGCTGCAGGTAATTCTTGCCCTCGTTCTCCCCCTTATCCTCGACGTTCACCGAGATGGAAAGACGACCCTCGTTGAGCTCGACGTCGATCTCGTCCTTGTTCACGCCAGCAAGATATGCCTTGACCTCGTAGCCGTCGCCCTTATCCTCGACATCCATGGGGAACGCGCGCGAAGCAGGCGCGGACGCGAGATCCATCATGTCGTCGAACGCGTCGAGAAGCGACGTGTTGAAGGGACGAAGACCGAACACCGAACGATACGGAACCATGCTAGCCATAATCAACCACTCCTTTGTGGATTGCCCGGGTATTGGCTCCCGGGACTTCTTTGGACACTGTTCTTATGCCCTCATGAGTGGCTTCTAAACAACACTGTTGAGATTTTTTAAGCGTCACAGTATCATCAAATCTAAGTCTAATATACTTAGATTTATGATCGTCGCACCCGTTCGCTCCAAAACCGTCTAGTCCGTATTGCATGGAGGCGGACGAATGGGCGACTGCTCTTCAACGTACGCTTGACGCAAAGCGCCTTACGTCACCCCTCACCATTCTTTTTTTAAGGCGTGCACCTGCATTTTATGCATAAGTTATGCAACCTGCGTGAACGGGGGTTCGCAGGCGGGCACATTGCATACGAAGAAGTCCTGAGCATATATCATGTATTTGTTAGAGGCATATGCAATCGAGGCACCATGGCAGACAGTACTTCTAGGCAAAACCCGACAGATTCCGACCACAACCCGCAACGTCGGACTCCAAATACGCCTTATCGGCGTACGGTACCGCACGTCTCACAGAGCCCTATCACCGATGAAAACTATACGCGCATGCTGCATGCGCAGGATGAATCTCAGCAGACCGAACAGCATACGACGACCCCTGGACGAAAGCACATGGGCGTCGCCACCGCCGACCCGCAGTACCTCCCGCAAAGCGGACCTGCGCACCCTCGCCGTTCGAACCCCGGCGATACCGGACAACGTCAGCAGCTGCACTACGAGCGGTATCTGCAGACGCCCGGCTCAAAGAAGAGCATCTTCGTCGCCCGACAAGAGCGCGCGAGACGGCATACCATAGTCGTGGCCATCATCGCCCTGGTGCTCGTCGCCCTGGTGCTCTGGCTCATCCTCTTCCGTTAACATATCGTTCTCGCCACCGCATCGCACATCACCCTGGAATCGAGCATGCTCGTGTCGTTTCCGTTACGAATGCGTGTGTCTCCAAGGTGGCGCGCGCCAGAACGTAAATAAACCCCCGAAGCGGGTCACCTGAGCTAGGTTTCCGCTCCGGGGGTTCTTCGACTTCGTGTCGTTAATCCTTTACGAAAGCAGCTCGCGTCCGTCGGCCTCGATCTTCTCGATGAGCGCATCGGCAGCCGCCGCGTCATCGCCCTTCGCGAAGATGTAGATCTTGATCTTAGGCTCGGTGCCGGAGGGACGCACGATGGCCTTGTTGCCGCCCTCGAGGTCGAACTCGAGCACGTTCGCCTTCGGCAGGCCGTTCACGCCTTCCTTGTAGTCTACGACCTTCTCCACCGCAAGGCCGGCCATCTGGACAGGCGCCTCAGCACGGAGGCTCGCCATGATGCCCGCCATCTTGCTCGCGCCCTCGGCGCCGGGGTAAGAGAGCGACACGGTCTTGTTGTGATAGTAGCCGTACTTCTCATAGAGGTCACGCATGGCCTCGACGAGGTTCTTGCCCTTGAGTCGGTAATCCTGCGCCATCTGGCAAATGAGCAGCGATGCGTTCACCGCATCCTTGTCGCGCACGTGATCGCCCGAGAGGTAGCCGTAAGATTCCTCGAAACCGAAGATGAAGCGGTCAACCTCGCCCGCGTCGGCGAGCGACGTGATGATGTCACCGATGTACTTGAAACCCGTGAGGCAGCGGCGAAGCTCGAAGCCATAGTCCTCGGCAAGCGCGTCCACCATGGCAGAGGATACGATCGTGGTGACGGCGACCTTGTTGGAAAGGTCCTCGCCGCGCTCGGCGCGCATACGGCAGATGTAGTCGAGCAAGAGAACACCCATCTCGTTACCGGTGATGAGCGTGTAGTCGTCGCCGTCGGCACAGGCCACGCCCACGCGGTCGGCATCCGGGTCGGTTGCGAGCAAGAGATCCGGCTGCACCTCGCGGCACAGGTCGATACCCTTCTGCATGGCCTCGCGAATCTCCGGATTCGGATACGGGCAGGTGGGGAAGTCACCGTTGGGATCTTTCTGCTCGGGCACGATGGTGATATCCGTGATGCCCGCGCGGTTGAGCACCGTGGTCACCGGGATGAGGCCGGTACCATTGAGCGGGGTGTATACGAGCTTGAGGGGCGCTTCGGCCGCCTGCTCTTCAGTGAGGTTGCAGACGGACTTCGAGAGCACGGCATCGTAATAGCGATCGAGACAATCGTCACCGATCCACTCGATCTTGCCGGCAGCCACAGCCTCGTCGAAATCCATCGTCTTGATGCCATGCCACATATCCACCTTGGCGATCGCGGCGGAGATGGCATCGGCCACCTCGGATGCGATCTGGCAGCCATCGGGGCCGTAAGCCTTGTAGCCGTTATATTGCGCGGGGTTGTGCGAGGCCGTCACGCACACGCCGCCGGAGCACTTGAGGTCGCGAACCGCCCAGGAAAGCGTGGGTACAGGCGAGATCTTGGGGTAGACCTTCGCCACGACGCCGTTCGCTGCGAAGATGGCGGCGGCGGTCTTCACGAAGAGCTCACCGTTGTTGCGGCTGTCGCGTGCGATAGCGACGGTGGGGTTCTCGAAGTTGGCGACGAGATACTCGGCAAAGCCCTGCGTAGCGCGGCCGACGGTATAGATGTTCATGCGGTTCGTACCGGCGCCGAGCGTGCCGCGCAGTCCCGCCGTGCCGAACTCGAGATCCTGGAAGAACGCATCGGTGATGGCGTTCTCATCGCCATCATCCTTAAGCGCGACGAGCTCCGATTTAAGCACGTCGTCCGTCACGTTCGCAAGCCATTCATCAAGAAGTGCATGTACGTCTGCCATAGGTTGCCTTCCTTTCAAGCAGAGCCCTGTCCCTCCCCCGTGCGCTGGTGACGGGGCAGCGCCGAAGCGCGATATTGCTATAGATGATACGGCAACAAAGGTGCAGGGGAGCGAACGCTCCGACAGGTGCACGGATTCGTCGGTGACGGGGCGTCACTTTGGGGACGGGTACGTTTGTGTCGTTTTCGACACAAACGTACCCGTCCCCAAAGTGACGCCTAAAGCGACAAAACGCCCGGCTCCGCGAGGGCACCGGGCGTTTGTATTCATGGTGGGCCGTTAGGGGTTCGAACCCTAGACCTTGGGATTAAAAGTCCCCTGCTCTGCCAGCTGAGCTAACGGCCCGCGCGAAGCATTGTACCACGTCTTTCATGCCGTACGGCCGCAGGACCCAAGCTGGTACTTTGGGGACGGGGTCAAAAGTGTTGAATTCAACACTTTTGACCCCGTCCCCAAAGTGTTACTCCCAGCTCCATTGGCCGTTTACGAACACGGGAACCTCCGTGCCGTCGGCCTGGATGCCCGTGATGGTGAGGTCATCGGTGCCGATCATGAAGTCGACATGCGTCGCCGAGGTGTTCACCCCATGCTCGCGGAGCTCGTCGGCACTCATTTCATAGCCCCCGTCGTAGCACTCCGGGAAGCCAACTCCGAGCGCCAAATGGCAGCTCGCGTTCTCGTCGTAGAGCGTGTCGAAGAAGAGCGTCTCACTTTCGCGGATCGGCGTATTCTTGGAGATGAGCGCGACCTCGCCGAGCCTTCGTGCCCCCTCATCGGTCTCGAGGATGCTCTTGAGCGTCCCTTCGCCCACGCGCGCGCCGTATTCGACCACGCGTCCCGCTTCGAAGCGCAGCCAGAAATCCTCAACCTTGTTGCCGTGATGGATGAGCGGCAGCGCAGAGTGTACAGTGCCGTCGGCGCGCATGCGATCGGGCGAGGTGAAGACCTCCTCCGTGGGGATGTTCGGGAAGAACGGATGCCCCTCGGGCGTCTCGCATTTGCCACCCGCCCAGATATGGCGATCGGTGAGGCCGACGGTGAAATCCGTTCCGTTCGCAGAGCGGTACTGCAGGGCGTCGAAATGGCGGTCGTTCAGGAAGCGCAGGTTCTTCTCGAACGTCGCGTCGTGCAGCTCCCAATCGCTCTCGGGGTCGTCGCCGTCGGCGCGCGCCACGGAAAGAATCGAGCACCATAGACGGTAAATGGCGACCTCATCGGGCACATCGGGGAACACATGGCGCGCCCATGCGGCAACCGGCGCACCCGCGATGCACCACGGGTTGACGTTGAAATCCAAGCCGCGGCGATACACCGTGCACTGGCTGTTCTTCGCCTTCGAAGCCGCCGCGGGCTTCTTGGGGTCGATTCCCTTGAGCGCCTCCGGATCGGCTCCTTCCACAAAGATGAAGCACGCACCCGCCTCGGCGAGCGAATCGAGCTGCACGCGCTGCCATTCGGGCGTCTGCTCGAAGTATGCGAGCTCAACGTTCTCGTACGTGAGGCGCGTCACCGCATCGTCATTCCAGATCACCGTGACGTGCCCGGCGCCCGCCTCGTAGGCAGCGCTCACGAGCAGGCGCGCGAACGGGGCGCACTCGACAGGCGTCATGAGCACGACTTCCTGCCCGGGCATGACGTTCACGCCCTTGCGGACGACGAGCTTCGCATAGCGCTCGATCTTCGGCTCGATCGCAGCCATGCCGGCGCGCGCGTCCTCGACGGTCAAAGCAGCCCTGATCATCTATCTTCCTTTGCTCGTATAAACCGATGGGTTGGTTGGGGGCGTGTTCTCCTCAACCCTTTCCGCCCTCAGGAAAGGGTTGGGGACACGTCCCCAACCAACCCATTTCTACCTACTATCTAGCGGCGCGAGCGGTGATTCTTCTTAGGACCACGCTTCACCACGGGCTCCTCGGAAGCGGTCGCGGCAGCGTCGGCCGTAGCCTCCTTCTTGGATGCCTTGCCCTTCTTCGCATCCAGGCGCTCGGACTCCTCTTCAAGAACCTCGAGCACCTTGCGATCCGTCATGCCGGCGACCTGCGCCTTGTAGAAGTTACGCAGCGGACGGATCTTCACGAGGTCGTAGATGAAACCGCCGATCACGAACGCGTAGGCGATACCCAGCCCGACGAGCTGCGCCACGCCGAGCGCGTTCGCATCCATGAACGAGTTGAAGAGGCCGGCCAGCATGAGCCACACCACGATGACGCCCACGATACCGACGCCTTCGAACGCCCAGAAGATGCGACGCTTGGAGCGGTACTCCTCGTCGCCCTTCATGAGGATGTTCGCAGCGGAGTACATGCGATCCTCTTTGGCGCGAAGTTCCTGCTTGCGCGCCTTCTTCTCGGCCTTCGAAAGACCCTCGAGCGACTCTCCCTGCTCGTACTCCTTGCGACGAGCCTTTGCGCTCGAAGACACCACGCGCACCGAAGACGCGGCGGCGCGGGCGGGCTTGGCGGATGCGGCGGACTTGCGTGCGGCACCCGCGTAATCACGCTCTTGGGTGCGCTTGTTGGTAGCGCTCCGTGTACTCACTTACTCGTTTCCCTTCATGCTTTCAAATTCCGTACCGGTGATGATCTGGTACGCCTCGCGGTAGCGCGCGGACGTGCCCTCAACGACATCGGCAGGCAGATGCGGCGCGTTGCCCGTCATATCCCAGTTGGCGGTAAGCCAGTTGCGGACGAACTGCTTGTCGTAGCTGGGCTGAACCTTGCCCTCCTCATAGCTCGACGCCGGCCAGAAGCGGCTCGAGTCGGGCGTGAGGCACTCGTCGATGAGTGTCACCTTGCCGTCGATAATGCCGAACTCGAACTTCGTATCGGCGATGATGATGCCACGCGTAGCAGCGTACTCGGCGGCAGCGGTGTAGATCTTGAGCGAGTAGTCACGAATCTGCTCGGCCACGTCGGTACCGACGATCTCTACGCAGCGATCGAACGAGATGTTCTCGTCGTGGTCGCCGAGCGCAGCCTTTGTGGAGGGGGTGAAGAGGGGTTCGGGCAGCTTGGAAGCCTCGGTGAGCCCGGCAGGCAGGTGAATGCCGCACACGGTGCCGTCCGCGTCGTAGGTCTTCTTGCCGCTGCCGGTGAGGTACCCGCGCACGATGCACTCGACCGGGATGGTCTCGGCGCGGCGCACGAGCATGGCACGACCCGAGAGGTAGCTCTTATACTCGGCGAATTCCTCGGGGAAGTCGGCGACGTCGATGGAGACGAGGTGATTCGGCACGAGGTCGGCGAACTTATCGAACCAGAACGCCGAGATGCGGTTGAGTACCTCGCCCTTGAAGGGAATCTCGTCCGGCAGGATGTAATCGAAAGCCGAGATGCGATCGGTCGCTACCATGAGCAGGTTCTCGCCCGCCTGGTAGATATCGCGAACCTTGCCGTGGGAATCCGGACGGCGCTCCATGTTTGCCACGTGGAATCAACTCCTCTGATGTGCCGGGTCATACCTGGTACAAACCAGCCAGGCTGGATTGTATCATTCCGCTGAACCGCGTTATCCTAGCCCTCCATTGTAGAGGAAGCAGGCTCTGGCGTGTGCTCGCGCGGCAGATGAATCGTAAACGTCGTACCTTTTTCAAGTTCGGATTCAACGGAGATGTAGCCGTGATGCCGCTCGACAATCTGCTGAGTCACCGAAAGCCCCACGCCAAGACCACCGGCCTCGCGCGCGCGGCTCGCATCGGCACGCCAGAAGCGGCCGAAGATCCGCGACAGATCCTCCTTGGCGATGCCGATACCGGTGTCCGAAACGATGATCTGCACGTTCTTTCGATCGGCCTTCACCGAGACGACGACCCACCCGCCCTCGGGCGTGTAGCGCATCGCGTTGCTCATGAGGTTCACGACCGCCTGCGTGATCATGTCGGCATCTACCTCGATGACCGCGGAGCGTCCCTGCGTGTCGTCCGAGAAGCGCAGGCGCAGGTCGCGGTTTATGAACAGCTGCTGCTGGCCGTCGACGATGCGCTGCACGAAGGGGACGAGATCCACGCGCTCGAACTTGAGCGGCGTGGTGCGGTTTTCCATGCGTGAAAGATCGAGCATCTGCTGGACCAGGCGGGAGAGGCGGCGCGTCTCTGAAGCGACCGTCTCCAGATGCTCGTCGTCGCAAGGGAGAACGCCGTCCTGCATGGCTTCGACGGTCGCGAGCATCGCCATGAGCGGTGTGCGAAGCTCGTGCGCGACGTCGGAAGTGATGCGGCGCTCGTGCTTCAGATCCTTCTCGAGCGAGGTCGCCATCTCGTCGAATGTCTCGCCCAACCGGTCTATCTCGTCGTCTCCGCGCAAGCCCGTGCGCGCAGAGAGATCGCCGTCGCGGATCTGCTTGGCAGTGCCGGTGATGCGGCGCAAGGGGTTCGTGAGCATGCGCGAGACGAAGATGCCGATGATGACCGCGATGATCACCGCCGCGATCGAGGCGATGAACATGGCGTTGAAGGTGCGGTCGCGAAACGCGGTATCGGCTTTGCCAAGCAGCGCGTCTGATCCGAACACCCACAGGCGCACCTGGCCCACGACTGTGCCATTCCCCAGCGTGATGTCGCGCGTCACGGAAGCCGAGGCGTCCGTGGGCGCGCTCGAGGTGAGGCCGTGCGTCTCGCGCGGGGCGCTACCCGCAGGTCCCACCACCG
>CAJLVH010000027.1 GCA_905210055.1 uncultured Enorma sp.
CCGATCCGCCGGTGACCACGGCAGCGGCGGTCTTCTGCGCACCGTCGCCCACGGTGGTCTGATACGCCTTCGAAGCGTCCATGAGGCCGGTGCCCAGCTCAATGAAGTCGCCCACGAAACCGAGGTACTTCGCCCCGCCCTTCAAGATCTTGCCGCTCGTCGAGGCGAGATCCGCGGCATCGTCGAGTGAGCTCACACGCCCGATCTTGAGGAACTTGTCTCCCTTGCTCACCATCCTGGAAGCATCGATGGCGTTGTCGATGTCATCGGCGTTCTTCGTCCAGTTTTTTATCCGCGACCAGCTGCGGAAGTCCGCCTTGAACTTCTTGCCCCATTCGCCCAGGCAGTCCGTGAGCACCTTCTTGAAATTGCCGCTCTTGAACGTGCCTTTCTTGAAGATGTTGATGATGCCCTCGTTGTTGGTGAGCAGCGCCTTGGCACTGCTGCCGAGCTCGCGAATATGGCTCAGGCCACCCTTGGTGAACACCTTCTTCATGGAGTTCCACAGTGCCACGACGTTCTCGGGCTTCAGTTCGGCGAGAGGCTTGGCGAACATCTCGACCGTATCCTTGACGGGCGAGATGAAGTTGCTCTTGAAGGAGCCGATCGTGCCGACGATCCCCGCGATTGCGCTGCCTTCGAACTGATCGGTCATGGTCTTGGCCGCGCTGTCGAGCATGGGCTGCGAGATGAACTCCTGGGCACTCAGCCTCGAGGCGAACTCGTCCTCGAAGTCATCGACCGCCTGCTGGTACTCGTCGTAGGTCGTGCGCACCTTTTCGATGTCCTCGGCCTCCTTCGTGGTGGCCTGGGTGAGCGCATCGAGCGCTGCGGCGATGGCCCCGGAGTTCTCGAGGCCGGAAAGCGCACCCTCGGCAACGCCGACCTGCGTGTTGAGGTTCTCGAGCGCGGTCTCGGAATTGGAGACGCCCGACGTGACGGCACCGGTGTCGTCAAAGTGTAGCTTGTCTGCATCGCCCGTCGAGGCCTTGACGGATTCCAAGACGGCGTCGCGCGCGGTGCTGAGCGTGCCGTCGAGCTCGGTGATCATGTCGTCGTAGGTGGTGTGCGTCTGCTCGAGCGCCTGCGTGTAGATGAGCAGATATGTCTGCAGCTGGATGGCGGCGGAAACCTCCGCGTCTGCCCACGAACCAGCCATGATGGCGGCGAAGCTCGTGTTCACGTCTGAGCACCGGTCGTTGCACGCGCTCACCCATTGCTCGAGCTGATTCAACTCGTTGCGGGCGTCTTTCACGCCAGATTTGCTTGCGTTGAACGGCATGGGGCACCTCCTACTTCACGATCGTGATGCTGTCGGCGGCGCTGTTGTCCGCCGTGACGAACATGTCGGCCGCACTATCGATCATGCCGGCATGCACCAGGATGCAGGTTGCGAGCTCGTTCATGCACAGGTTCATGCGCTCGAGCGTATCCTTGGCGGCCGTCGCGGCATTGCCCTCGAACTCGGAGAGGTTGCTCTCCATGTTGGATACACGGCTCTCTTGGTCCTTGAACGCCTCCGCTTCTTCGTCGTACTTCGAAGCCGCTTCCAGCGCCACTTCGTGGTCGATGTAGATGGTCACGTTGCTCATGGTTTCACCGTCCCTTTCTTGCAATCTGCCTAGTCATGCCGAACGATCCGCGTCGCTAGGGACGCACGATCCCGTTCGCGATGGCCTCGCGGCTCATCGCGAGGAACGTCTGGTGCGCAACGCCCTCGCCGTTGAGGAAGCCAAGCTGCGCGATGAGCTCGACCTGGTCTTTGTTGAAGAACAGATCCTCGCCGTCGCGGCGTCCCTCGGGATAGGGGTAGCCGAGGTAGTCCCAGCACGCACCGGTCTGCGCGTCGCGCACCAAGAAACCGGCGACCATCACGGGCTTCTCGCCGCCCTTGAGCGTTACCACCGATCCCACCGGAAGCCACATCTGTTCGTCTTCCATCGTCATCCTCCTAGCTGGTCTGAGCCTCGTCCTGCGGTTCGTCCACTGCTTCGATGAGCCGCACGCCCTCGATGGCGCCGCGCAGCACGCAGAAGCCCTCGGAGCGGGGCAGGGTCTGTCGATACTCCGCCGACGCCTGGGACATGCGGAACACCGTTTGGTCGCTCATGCCGTTGCCCACCCACACGCCGTTGCCGTAGGCGGAAAGCGACTTCCACCATGGGTCATAGGCTTGTCGCACGCGCCAGAGCTCGGAGGCGGCGATGACGCCCGTCTTGCCCACTGCCTGCTCGCCTACGATGTAATCCTGCAGCGACTTCGCCTCGATGGCAGGCAGCTTCGTCATGGTCTGCGCGATGCTCGTGAAGATGAGCACACGGCAGTCCTGCGCCCCGCACATCACCATCCGCAGCAGACGCGCGGCATCCTCCTCGTTCGAGGCGATGCGCTCGTCGTCCGCGAACGGCGCGAGCATGCCCTCGAGGTCGATGGCCGCGACAGGCGCCTCGGGATCGTGCGCCATGAACTCCCACACGCCGCGCAGATAGCGACCGATGCCCTCGGCATCGTTGCCGAGCACGAGCATGTAGGGAGACTTGGAGAACGGAAAGCCCACCGGCTCGATGGAGCGCTTGGAGAAGCCCACCGGCACCGCGTCGAGGCTCATTGCGGGCAGCTCGCCGCGCGTGACGCGGTCGGGCAGCGCCGGGATGGAAGGCGCCACGACCGGGCTTACGGCGACGGTCTTCGCCGCGAGCTCGCCGAGCACCTCCTGGGCGGGCGTGTCTTCACCCGCATACGACGCCGCCTGGAACTCAAGCACTTCCTTGTCGAGCTCCACCACGCCGCGGCCGGGCACGTGGGCCGGCAGCACCTGCGGCCTGCGGCCGAACACGGTCACGTAGTCGTTCTCGTCGTTCATGAAGCAGGCCAACACGCGGGCGAAGTTCGCCTTCAGGCGCATGCGCGGCGTCATGGCGGAGGTCGCCGTCACGATGAAATGGATGCCATAGCGCACCGCATCGCGCGTGAGGGCGTTGAGCCGATCCTCGAGCGGCGCGTAGATCTCATAGAACGAGGCGAGGTTCGTGATGGCGCACACGATGCTCGGCAGCGCTTCCCCGGTCGCGGCGCAGTACGCGTCGATGGATCCGCCGTAGGGCACGAGCAGCTTGCGACGGCGCTCGACCCCGCCCGAGCAGGCGGAAAAGGTTCACCATGCGCTCCTGCTCGCCCTGGAGCACCACGCCGCCGCACTGGGGAAGCGTCGCGAACGGCGCGAGCACTCCCTGGCCGAGGTCAGCGATGTAGAGGTTCAGCGCACGAGCGTCGAGCTTCTGAGCGAGTGCGTAGACGAGCGTCGCCACCAGGGCGTCGGCTCCGGAATCCTGTGCGCCGTACACCATGAGGTTGCCCGCCGCATCGAGGTCGATGACGAGCGGCACGCGCTCCTGCCGCGCCGGCACGTCCACCTCGCCGATGACCGCTACGAGCCCTTCGCCCGGAAGCTCGCCCTCGTAGCGCGAAAGCACGTTCGCAAGCCCCATGCGCTCTGGCAGCGGGTCGAGCCACAGGCGCTGGGCGCGCTTGCCTGCCTGCGCGGCGGTTTGGGCGATTTCGGCCAGCACGGCGTTGATCTCGGCTTCCGAGGTCGCCTGCGCCTTGGTGGGTGGCTTGAGCGTGGCAATCTGCGCTCCCAGGTCGTCGATGAGCTCCACAGCAGTATCGACATCGGGCTCGAACTCATCGGCAGGCGCGTACTTCACGCCGGTGTAGGCGTTCTGGCCACAGGCGAAGTACTCGTTGTAGCCCACGAGCAGGTAGTAGCGACCGGCTTCCTTGATAGCGGCGGCATCCGGACGGCGGATCATCTCCTTGGAGTCTGCCACATCGGCCACCTTGAGACACACCTTGAAACGAGAGTTCGACCAGATCTGATCGTTCACCACGCCACTCGGCTTCTGCGTCGCCAGGATGAGGTGCACGCCGAGCGAGCGGCCGATGCGCGCGGCAGAAACGAGCTCGTCCATGAACTCAGGTTCTTGCTGTTTGAGCTCGGCGAACTCGTCCGCGATGATGATGAGGTGCGGCAGGGGCTCGGTGAGCACGCCGCGGCGGTAATACGAGAGATACTTATAGATGTCCATCGTGGCCTCGCCCGTTGCCTCGCGCGCGCGGTTGAAGGCGTCCTGGCGACGCTTAAGCTCGCTTTTGATAGACACGAGCGATCGCGAGATGGCCGCACCGTCGAGGTTCGTGATGGTACCGGCGAGGTGTGGCAGCACGACGCGCTCGTTGTCGAAGGCACCGGCCAGGCCGCCGCCCTTGTAGTCGATGAGCACGAAGGCCACCTGGTCGGGTGGGTAATTCACGCACATCGAGAGGATGTAGGTGATGAGGAACTCGCTCTTGCCCGAACCGGTGGTACCCGCCACGAGACCGTGCGGGCCGTGTACCTTCTCGTGAAGGTTGAGCAGCGATAGCGACCCCTGCGCATCCACGCCGATGGGAGCCTCGATGGTGCGGGAGGCATCGTCCTCGAGCCAACGACGCGCGATGTCGAGTTGACCGACGTTGCCCACCTGGTACATGGCTAAGAAGCCGAGCGATGAAGGCATGCTCGCCCGCTGCTCGGGCATATCGAGGCGGACGCGCGCTATGTCGAGCGCGAAGCGATGGGCGCGCTGTGCGGTGATCTCGATATCCGGGTCGAACGTCTCGATGGAGCCCGAGACGTCCGCACGGTCGAACATGCAGGCGCGGCCATGCGCCCCTTCGTCGACGGCGGCCAGGTCGCCCGTGGTGCGTCCGAGCATACCGAGGGCATCATCGCGCGAAAGGTCGAGCACATGCGCGCATTCACGCGGAAGGTCGCGGATGTCCTCGCCCATGAAGATGAGCGAGATACCCATGTTCGTGCGCAACTTCGTGAGGCGCGCGATGGTCTGCGAGCGCTCCACGAGGTTCTTGTTCGCGCAGATGACGATATGGTAGGCACCATAATCGCTCATCATCTCGGCGCGCACCTCGCGCCGAGCCTCCATGAGTCGCTCGAGATACATGCCCAGCTGCATGAGGCTCGCTGTGTCCGTAGCGATGAAACGCATCTCGCCGGCATCGTCGAACACATGCGGCAGCGATCGCATGAAACGCCACTCCGCCTCATCTTCCCCGCTTGCGACAAGAACGATCTTTAGATCCTGGTAGCTGAAGAACGCGCACGCCTGCGCCACGATGCCGCGTACAAACGCCCACGCCTCGCCGCGCTGACCCACGATACCCGATACGAAGTGCTTCACCGGGTCGAATGCGAGCGGCACGTCGTTCACGCGGGGCGGATGCTCGGCAAGGTGCGCCACCTTGTCCAGGAGCTTGTCGCTTTCCATGGAGAAGCGCCGCTCTGGGAAGCGCACGTTCGCATCGAGCTCCACCGACCCCACGCCCACGCGCAGATCCATGAAGTCGTCGTGCGCCGGGGTGCGGTTCATAAGACGCGGCGAGAGCGCACTCGCGCGGTCGAGAACGTCCTCGATGTCCACGCGGTTCTCGCGCAGCACCGCCGCCTGCTCGTTCGCAGCGCGGGCCAAGCGCGCCTCCACGCCGTTAAGGTAATCCGTATAGGTGGCCTCGCGGCGCAGCTCCTCGCGCTCGTCGCGCTTCTTGTTGTAGCGCCGGCTCACGAACGGCCATACGAGCATGCCCGCAAGCATGGAAATCGACATCGCGATCATGGGAAGCGTCTGCCACAGGTCCGCGCCGCCCATGATGCGTGAGACCGCGGAGCTCACCATGAAGATCGAGGCGATGCCCATGAGGAACGACGGCCCCATCTGCATGATGGCGGGCTCGTCTTCGCGCTGCTGGCTCTGGGGCGGATCGTCCACCTGAAAAGCCACCGGCTTATAGGTGCGCGTGAGGCGCGGCGCCGGGTAGAACAGCTCGAGCTCGGGCGTGTCCTCCGTCGCAGAAGGGCAGGCGGCGCGAAATGCCTCGTGCGAGATGGCGCGGCAGCTCTCCAACCCCACCACACTCAGGCCATCGGGTTCATTCATCGAGATGATGCGCAGACCCACCATGAGCGTGAGGTCGAGGATGCGCACCACGTCACCGGGGGCGAGCACGCATGCGACGTTCGGCGCGATGGCATGACCGTTCACAAACGTGCCGTTCGAGCTTCCCAGATCAGTGATGCTGAACGTGTCGCCCGTAAGCGAAAGCCGCGCGTGACTCGACGAGACGAGTGGGTTCGCAAAGCGCATGCCGCGCTCCACCACACGCCCGATGGGGATGTCCTCGTCATGCGTGAAGCCCACCTTAAAGAACCGCCGCATCCCGGGAAGGGACGGACGAATGTAGAGGCTTGCTGGCTGATCGAGTTTGGACGAGACAATCGAGCAGACTGTCCCCTCCGAACCCCTCAGCGCGAGCACCTCGGCATGAGAGCCATCGGCGGTCACAAGCGAGCAGCCGCGCTCGGGAACAAGCAGGGCTCCCGCCCCCTCGGCCTCGATATGCGCGAGGGACGCACGCGCCTCCGCATTCGAGCTGAGCGCAATCTTGAGCGACGCGCGGCTCGCGAGGTCGTACGAGAGCGTACGCGAAGACCCGTCATACACGACGGTTATGAGCAGCTGCGTTCCCACCAGGCTCCCTTCGGTAAAGCCCGTGACAAGGGGTCTGAGCCCCTTGCCACGGTCGATGCGGTACTCGAGCGGAAGAGGCGATGAGCACTCTCTCCGCAGCGCGTTGCCGAAATTTACCCGCGGAACGCGCTCGCGATGTTCGCGTCGGTCTCTTCGAGCGTCTGGGCGGTGGCGTCGAGCGACTGGGCGATCTCGTTGATGAGATCCTGAGCCTTCACGAAGCCGGGACGAAGCTCGTTGAAGCGAGCCTCGTACGCAGCGCTGGCCTCGCCCTCCCACTCAGACTGCAGGGCGTTGAGCAGCGTGTCCATGCGGCTGATGACGTTGCCCACGTTATCGGCCTCAACACGGTACTCATTCGCACGGGAACGCATCTGGTCGGGGGTGATCCTGATCTGTCCTGCCATGGTTTCCATCCTTTCTCCGTCGCGCGTGCCACTTGCACGCACTCCTTCCGAATATCTCCACTCGCATCCTGCGAGATGAGACCTAACCTTCGCTCCGGCCGTGACCGAAGGGGTTGCGCTTCGCCAGCTCGCGCCGGCGACGGCGCCATACGAGATACGCGACGGCAGCGATGATGCCCAGAAGCACGACCGCTCCGCCGATGCTCGTCATGAGGAGTTCCGGCGTGTTCAGCACGAACGTGAGCCAATCACCGGTCACGAGCACGTTCTCGTACGTTGCTGTCGAGATGTTGCCTGCGCGGTCGCGCACCTCGAGCACATAGGTATGGGGCTTGCCGTCGACTTCCAGTTCAAGCTCGGGAAGATCGCCCGTGTTGAAGCTCGTGGCATCCCAGGCGGCGACCTCATGGCCGTCCACATACACGCGCGCCTGGGCGAGGGCCACGCTGTCACCGGCGTCGACCACCGCCGCCTTCTCGGGGTCGAGATAGGCTTCGTTGGACGAGACGCCCACCAAACTCGCCGTTGGAGCGTCCCCGTCGATAGCGAAGTCAACCGGGAACGAGCTCGCGCGGTCGGCGCTCTTGCCTGCCATCGTGTTCTGTGAGAGATTTCCCGCAGCATCGGTGGAGGTGAGGGTCACGCGATAGAAGCCGTTCTCGTCGAAGAGCTCGGCGGGAAGCGTATACGTGGTCGCGCTCCAGCCCTGGGCGTCCGCGTTCGGCGCCAGCTCGAAATCCTCGCCCGCGACGAGTTCTCTGGCGCGATCGTCATGCGCGAGTTCCACGCGCGTCTGCGTGGTATCGATGCCGCTCACGTTGACCTCCACGATGCGCACATCCTGCGCCTCGTTGAGATATGCTCCCGCGATGCCCTCGGAGCCCGGGGCGAAGTAGTACGTCGAGCCGAAGCGATTCACCGAGAACACGGTGCTCACCTGTGCGGTATTCCCTGCAAGGTCGATGGCATCGCCCGTAAGGGTATAGACGTCATCAAAGCTCACCTCGTAGGGCAGGCTACCCAAGAAGATCGTTTTCGCGGTCTCGTCGTCGCTCACGCTTTCAGCGAAGTTGGGCGTGATCGCCACGCCTGCGCGCGCACCCTCAAGCGTCGCAGTAGACCCCATGGCATCGAGGTTCGTATCTGCGAAGCTCACCTCGGGGGCGACGGCACCGGCATAGGCATGTCCGCTTTCCACGCCGGCGATCTGCACCTGCGGCGCTGTCATATCGATGACGAATTCGCCCGAATCGTAGGGTTCGGCCGCGTTACCGGCAAGATCCGTTGCGGTAACCTGGAGCTGGTAGTGCTGCTCGCCGGTGAACGACGCGGTCGCGCGCCATTCGCCGCGCGGCTCGACCACGCTGAAGCCGGTGGAACCCGGCGCGTCACCACCCGAGAGGTTCTGCGCGCTCACCGTGCCGAGCGAAGGGTCGAAGTTGCGGTCGCGCACCGTGATGGTGGCATGTCGCGGCGCCTTGTAATACATGGCGTTCGCCACATCATCGTTGTCATACTCGACCATGATTACCGGAGCCTGCGTGTCGATGACGAAGCTCTCGATCGCCTCTTCCGAAGCGTGGCCGAGCGGATCGGTATGCTGAGCGGAGAGCGTCCAATCCGCATCGTCCTCGAAGGCGTACGTGGCGCGGTAGACTACCGATTCATCGTCGAGTACGATCCGCTCGAAATCCTCAGCGAGCAAGGTGTCGGATTCTCGCCCGTCACGCGTGATGATACCCACCGCAAGCTCGGGATCGTGCTTCATAACGAGGTCGAACGAAGCGTCCGACACCGTGATGGTTCCGGTGCGCGCGGCGTTGTAGTACTGCTCGTTGCGCACATCGTTGTTGTCGAAGGAGAGCGTCACCTCGGGCGCTTCGGTATCGATGCTCACGCCTTTCGCGCCCTGGGGGATGTTCGTATCGCCGTATACAGAGAAGTCGCCGGTGGAGACGGTGTTGCCGGCGCGGTCAGAGACGACGATGCTCGAACCGTCGAAGTACAGGCGCATGCCGTCCTCGGCGAGCGTGATCTCCATCCCACCCGCAAGACCCTCTTCGTCGCCCTCGAATGCAGCCTCCGCAGAAACAGCACCCGCCGGGTTGAAGTGCGAAAGCTCGCCGTCAACACCCGAGAGGTTATCGGTCACGGCGAGGCTGATGCGCTCCTCCTCGGCAAACAGCCAGCCCCACGGCTCATCATCCTCGTTCAAAGGGTAGGTCTCGACATCCGAGAGGGTGAGCGCACCGAGCACGGGAGCAGAGTAATCCACGCCGAATGCCTGCGTGGCATCTTCGGCATCGGAACCGAACGAACCCGCGATGCCGCCATAGGCAAGGTTGATAACGTAGTCGCCCTCGACAGGACGGGACGGGTCGAACTCCGCCCGCGGCAGCTCGAGTTCGGCAACCCACCGCACCGAGCCGTCTTCTGCCACCTGTTGGGTGAAATCGTGCGCGCAGAGGCTCACACCTAGATCAACCGCGACGTCCGTTCCTGCAACGCGCACCGTGCCGCCCGCGAGTTCATCGTCGGCATGCCAGGCGCGATACACATCGAACCAAGGGTCTTCGATGATGGCACGCACGAGCACCTCGCCGCGGTGATAGTACGGATCTTGGGATGCCGGCGTATCCGCACCGTCTTCGAGTGAAAGCTCGACCGCAGGAGCCGTATCCTCGCCGTCTACGAGAATCGAGGTGAAACTCCACGCAGCCTGCTCATCCGCCGGCAAAGCAGCAACGTATTCCGCGAGCGTGATGGTGCATGGATTTCCACATGCGTCGGTCAGATGGACGGAGATGTCCTCGAGGTCGTAGACGCCCTCCTCGGTAAGCTCGATTTCCGCCCAACCCCTCCGGTCAACTTTGAGCGTTCGCTCTTCGGCAGGCAGCACGTCCTCGCCCCAAGCATCATTCGAGCGCACGATGGTGACGGTGGCACCGTCCTCCGCGAGACCCGATGTGCCCTTTTCGTCGCCCGCGGCCGTGGCGGCAGGGTCACCCTCCCCGCGCGGCAGCAGGTCTTGCACGCGCACGCGCAACGTCGTTCCCGTGCCCACGAGCACCTGGCGCCCCGCGCCTAAATCGGCAACGTTCTCTGGGTCAACGTCCTCTACTTCGACATCGGTGAGCTGCGGAGCCGTCGAATCGACCACGAATTCCAGCTCGTCGCTCGCACCGAAGAACTCAAATGAGAGCGCATAGGCGCCGTCGGGCAGCCTGCCCTCGGCATCGCGCGTGAACGGAATGCTCATCGTCCAGGAATTGCCATCGACGCTCTCGAAATCATTCGAAGACCAAGCGTCGGAAGCGATGGGCTGCTCACCGGCGGCGGTCGTCACGCTTGCTGTGAGCGCGTCATGGAAGGCAGGCGTGTTCGCATGGATGGTAAACCAGCGATCCGTCACGGTGAGGGATACCTCGGAACCGCCGGGGTAGTAGATACCATCGATTACCTCGGTGCCTTCCGGTTCGCTCACCGAGAGGTCGACCTGCACCGCGCTGGGTGGAGCGACCACCACGCCGTCGACGGAAGCGCCCTCGGCGCTCGTCGCGTCGAGCACGGCTCCGAGCCCCTGCTCCACCTCATTGCCAGCGGCATCGCTCATCACGATGGACGCGCCGTCGAAATCGTAGTAGCCGATCTCGTCGAGCGGGATGACCACCGTTCCGCGATCGTTCATGGTGAACGTCTGAGTTTCGGGCTCGTCATCGTCGAGATCGTCATACACCGGCACGGCCACCGTTGCAGACGCAACACCTGCAACCTCGTTCACCCCATCTGCCTGGGGATCTTCGATGGTGAGCTCGAGCTCGGTGCCGCTGCTCACCAGCAAGCGGTCGCCGGTATCGGGCATCGTTGCGATCATAGCGGTATCGACACCGTTCTCGAACGAGGTCTCGGCAACGGTGGGAGGGGTGCGGTCGATGAGAACGGTCTCAGTCGCTTGTGCGGCAAACGTGCCCAATCCAGCATGGATGGCGCTCACGCCCTGGTAGGAGAAGGTGACGGTATGCGCGCCCTCGGTGGTAAGCGATGCAAGCGGCAACGAATAGGCGCCTTGGTTTTCCGAGAACCCTGCGGGGTCGACCGCCTGGACTGCACCGTCCACGGCAACGGCAACAGGACCGGCAGCCGCCCACGCCGCATCTCCCTTGAGCTCGCTATAGAACGGATCGATGAGCCCAAGCGTCACAGATACGGAGCTCGCGTTGCTCACGAACCTTCCGGAAGCATCATGCCGGTCGTCATCGTCGCCTTGGAAGGAGATGGACGTGCTCGGCGCCTGCGTCTGATCGTCGATGAGGCGAATCTGCGTGATCTGTCCACGCGTGGCCTGGCCGGCTGAATCGACAACCGGGGCGAAGAACGGCGCGCGCGAGAGCGTGGACGTCGTCTCGTTACCGGCGATGTCGCGTGCGGTGATTGCAGAGCCCGCGAGATCGATGGTCTTGGCGCCCAGGGTGTCGGCATTCACGTTGAAGGTGGCGATTCCATCGTTCGAGATACGTGCGGGCTCGAGAACAGCTGTGGAGCCGTCCGTGCAGACAAGTTCGAGCGCAAGCGCATCCTCGTCGATGCCCGAAACCTCGCCGTAGGTTCCCTCGGGATCAGATACCTGTACCTCGATGGTTAGGCCATCACTCCCGACGGTGAGCCTGCCCGACGCATCAACCCACAGGGCGGCGTTATCGAACGGAGCTCCGCTCGCATCGAGCACCTCGATCGTTCCCATCTGGGGCGCAGTCTCATCTCGACGCACCTCGACACGCAGAACCTGGCCGTCGTAGAGTGTCTCGTCGGTCGAGGCCGCCGTGGTGGTGCCGTCGAGCTTCACATAGACCTGCTCGGGCGCATAAGCATCCGGCCTTGCAAGCTCCAGCCGTTCGCCCGCTTTGTTCGAGGCGAAACTCGCATCCGCTGCGAGCGCGTACGTATCGGAAAGCGCCGCTACGCTCGAATCCTCACCGACATGCGAGAATGTCACGGCGCCGTCATGCGCGCGCAACCATACAACAAGGCTTCCATAGCCGGAATCACCCCATGCGCCTGATGTCGCAAGGGCGCGGGATTCGCCATCAGCACCAGAAACGCGCATGTCAGCGAGGACGTTCGAAGGTGCGAGCACGATGTCCTCGGGCTCGTCTACCTCCTGCATGGTCACGTGGTCTTCGATGCCGTCCATCGAAGGCGGTTTCACCTCGTCTGCGTTGTACTCGGCCCATGCGAGCACGTCGGCAAGAGAAACCGTCCCACCGGGATAGCTGCTCACGCCATCGGCATACACAAACGGGCCAGCACCCCCAAAATGTTCCTCTGCCACCTCTTGCGCCGAGAGCTTCTGAGTAGTCAGGATGCCATCTTGAAACAGGTTATCTTGGGCATTGAGCCAGCTCGGCACATCCACGCCGTAGGGAATCACGAACACGCCGCGCGTGTTGAAATTGAAACTTGCAAAGAGCGGCGCCCGGGCGACCGAAGCCGCATCCCGCGCGCTTGCGGAAGCCGCGCCTCGCATACCCAATCCTTCAAGCTGCGACACTTGCTCGTCTTCAGCCTGCTCACCGGCGGTGGCTTGCGTGTCCTCAGGCCGTTCGTCTGCAATCTGTCCATGCTCGACAACCTGCTCTTCAACAGGCACCTGCGCTTCGTCCGCGAAGCCGAGGATAGGGGTCGCCGCGCCGATCACGCAACCAAGGGCAATCGTCACAGCTGCTACCCGCGCGCGCCGCACGGCGGAAAAACGCGGCATGGCGGCTGCGACACGCAGCTCATCCAAAGTCGGTTGACCGCCCCCCTGAGAGGTTGCCGTGCGCTTGATCATCGCGCCTCCCCCTTCCCCAGAAGGGTCGTGCCGGCCTCGGAGGGCGCCGAAACGGAGATGTCGGCCTCGAGAAAGGTCGTGCCGGCCTCGGAGGAAGGGCTCGAAGCGTCCGCGGGGGAAGCCGAGAGGAGCGTCGTGCCCTGTTCGGATGCGGCGGGGTTCGTCTCTGTGGACGAGAGGAGCGTCGTGCCCTGCTCGCTTTCCGCAACAGGCGCAGTCGCGTCCGTACCCTCGTCGGTCTCGCCTTCCCCGTTCGCAGCAAAGCGCACATGAAGGCTTCCGCTGGTACGAGCACTCGAGAGCCCCCGTGCCTGAGCCTTCGCGCCCTTCCCCGAGCGCCCGCCGGAAACCGCACGGAACGTTCCGCTCTTGCCGGCGCGCATCTCCTCGATGGCACGCTCCGCCGCACGACCGGTCATCTCGTCGCGAACAGCACGGATATCCTGCGTGAAAAACACCACGATGGCAGCAATCGCGCACAACGCGGCGAGCGCATAGCCACCCGCCTCAAGCGCTCCGAACATCTCCGCGCTCATTCGCTCACCGTCCTCGCATCAACAAACGCGTCGGCAACGGCCTGGCGCGCAGCGTCTTCGGCATCAAGCACCCGTGCCCGTTCGGCTTCGAGCTCCTCGGTCGTGGGAACCACCGGCTCAGCGAGGACGATCGCCTCATCTATAAGAGCGTTGAGTTCGTCTCGGCTCACGCCATCCGCGCGGAATTTACGCGGATACGTGCGCACGGCGTTCATAATGAGGTTCGCCGTCTCCAAGCGCACGACGTCGTTTTCCTCGTCGGCATTTGCCTCTGCCAACTCGCAGAGCATGTCGGAGTAAGGCTCGAAGCGACCAGCATCGGAGCCCTCGTTGATAAGCGGGACGATCTCCGCATTGAAGCTCGCGATATCGGCATACGTCTGCGCAAGGTCCCGCTGCTCAAAGGTGCTATCCGTCGCGGCCTGCTGCATCCAGCTCTCTGCCGCGCGAATTCGTTCCCCGCGGGCTCCTTCGGTGGTCTGCGCCGTCGCCGTGCCGCTCGGATCGTAGTAATACCAGTACAGCTTGCCAACTTCAAACGCCAGCTCGGCATACTCGTCCGAACCCTCGAGCGCAGAGATGTTCGGCAAAATCGTGCTTCGGAACTGTCGCTCCTCGGTTGGCGTGAAGCGCAGGTCGTCGCGATAGCGCTCGACCAAGCCGCGATACGGCGCGACCTCGTTCGGCTTGATCGCCGCGGCGCGCACGTAAGCTTCGGTGGACTCCTGCTCATCTGAGCTTTGCTCGCCGATGCTCATCCAATGGTCGTAGTCGCCGTTGGTCGCCACGGCTTTGCCCACCGTTCCGCCGATGCCCAGCACAAGGCACAGGCACGCCGCGATGCCCAAGCCGGCGAACAGGTTCCACTTCCTCTTGAGCTCTGCCATGTGTGCGGCGTCGTCCTCGCGGTAATGCTCGAGGTCATAGGCCATCTCGGCGCAGTCAGCGTAACGATCGGCGGGATCGGGCTGCGTGGCGCGCGCGACGATGCGCTCGATGCCCGGAGAGAGCTCGGGCACCACCTGACGCACGGGCAGGATGGTATAGGGCGGATCGGCCGGGTTCTTGGCGGTAAGCAGCGCGTACATGGTGGCGCCGAGGGCATAGACGTCTGAGCGCGCGTCCGTTTGTCCTCCGCCGCCGTACTGCTCGGGCGGGGCGAATCCGCGCGTACCCAGCTGAACGGTATCGCTGCGGGCTGCCGTCACATCGGCACCATCCTCGTGCATCTCGCGTGCGATGCCGAAATCGATAAGCTCTACGAGGCCATTTGGCTTGAGCATAACGTTGGAGGGCTTCATGTCGCGGTAGATGACCGGCGGCGTGCGATGATGCAGGTAGCTCAGGGCGTCGCACAGTTGAAGCGCCCAATCGACCACGTCGTCTTCCGCCTGCGGGCCAGATGCTGCGACGATGTCTTCGAGCGTGCGCCCCTCAACGTAGTCCATGATGACGAAGAGCGTGCCCTCGTCGTCGACGATATCGACGATGCGAGGAATCGCGGGATGGTCGAAACGCTTGATCATGTTCGCTTCGGTCACGATGCTCTGGATGATGAGCTCGCGCTCAGCCGGGTTCTCGACGTGCTTGATCTCTTTAGCCGCCCATTGCTTGTTGAGCACGGTATCGAGCGCGAGATACACGGTCGACATGCCGCCACGGCCAATCACGGCGAGAAGTCGGTACCGCTCGCCTACAACGCGCTGGGTATCATCGAATTCCGCTGTTTGAACGCGCGTTTCCCGCTGTCCCAAACCGTCGCTTGCCACGGCATCCATCCTTTGGAGAGAGCGAACTTTCATTCTTGGGACAAGAGTGTATTGTCCGCACCTCAAGCGACCGTCAGGCGTACGCAAGCGTTCTAGCTGGTTCAGGTCAAGGGACTGTCAAGGGAAGATGCTGGCCTAACGCGCTTCTCCCGTAAACGGCAGTTCTCTGGTGGTGAACGGCAGAACTATCAAGGAGAGGTAAGTTTGGCAGGTTTTCTCATGCTGAAACAGGGTGACTATAGCCTGTAGCAAAGACTCGAGGCTCGAGATCTTCGTCCCGCAACATGATCATTTCGCTATTGCGCGAAAAGCTTCAATAAGAGCGATAAAGAGGGCTCTTATTGAAGCTTTTTCTACTTTTTGCTCAATTGGCTATGGACACGAGGCGAGCTGGGCAGGATGAGTCAAATGAACCCGGCCCCAATGACTCATTAGAATGCGGGCTGGGCGGCGCCGCCGAAGGTCTCCTCGAGATAGGCCTTGAAGTCCTCCGTCTGAAGCACGCCCACGAGCGCGAGGATGCGCTCGTCCTCCGCGAGCTCCGGCGTCGTCACGATGACGTTCGCATATTCATCACGGATGACCTCGGACTCAGCGTCCTCCTGCGCCACGGCGTCCGCGAGCTCAAGGCCGGCGTCGATGGCGTAGTTGCCGTTGATGACCGCGAAGTCCACGTCGCCCACGGTACGCGGCAGCGCGGCGGCCTCCTGCTCGGAGAACTCAAGCGAGAGCGGGTTCTCCACGATGTCGTTCGGCGTCGCGGTGATGCCCGCGTCCTCGGCGAGCGTGATGAGCCCCAGCTCCTGCAGAAGCAGCAGCGCGCGACCCTCGTTGGTGGGGTCGTTCGGCACGCCGAACGTCGCGCCCTCGGCCACATTCTCGATATCCGTCGAGCGACCGGGGAACACGGCCATCGGCTCGAAGTGGATGCGGCCGGCGTTCACCAGGTCCGTGCCGTTCTCCTCGTTGTAGTTGTTGAGGTAGTTGATGTGCTGGAAGTAGTTCGCGTCGAGCGTGCCGTTCGTGGTGTCGCGGTTGGGCTGGATGTAGTCCGTGTACTCCTCGACCGTGAGCTCGATGCCCTGCTCCGCGAGCAGCGGGGCGGCATAGTCGTTCAGGATCACGGCGTGGGGGCTGGGACTCGCGCCCACGGTGAGCGTCTGGGTCTCGGCGGCGGAACCGGCAGCGGAGCCCGCAGGCTCACCGGAGCCACCGCAAGCGGTGAGCGGCGCGGCGGCCACGATCGCGGCAGCGCCGGCGAGGACGGAACGACGGGAGATGGAGTTCGAAAGCAATGACATGACAAGCTCCTTCGAATAGAAACCGGTATTACTGAGTGGAAGACGTGCGATGGTCAATCTTGCGCGCGATGATGTCGCACACGCTCTGGATCACCTGAACTAGCACGATGAGCAGCACGACGGTCACGATCATCATCTGATCTTGGTAGCGGTAGTAGCCGTAGCGGATGG
>CAJLVH010000028.1 GCA_905210055.1 uncultured Enorma sp.
GGGCTGTCCCTGCGCCCGCAGGAGCTTGATTTCGGCGGGCAGCAGCGGCTGAACTTCGTCTCGATCATCCGCGCCGGCGGTGCGGTGACATCCGAGCTCAAGATCGAGCAGCCCGCGATTGCAGGCTCCGATACGCGCTTCATCTCGCGTGTGCGTGAGCTGACGTCGAACCGTTTTGCTTGCGTATTCGCCGCGCCCGACCGCGGTGCGCGCGAGTCGCTCGAGCTCTCCTTGGGCGACGAGGGGATCGCGTTCGAAGAATCGCTGCAAACGGCGCCCGAGAATACGGGCGCTCTGGGCGAGCGGGTGCACGTAACGCTGCTCAAACGCGACGCCGACCCCCTCAATGCCCGCCCCCTGACATTGGGGACAGTCCCCAATGCCATGACAAAAGGGACAGGCGTTCTGCCAAGCGGGACCGTCCCTTTTGGCGGGGACGAGGGCCGTGCGCACACCGTTCCAACGATCACGCGGGGACGCGTGACGTTCATCGATCTGCCGCTCCCGGCGGGCGTTGTGGTGCCGGAGGCGCAGCTCGCGGTGCTTTCCATCGCGGATCTGAATGCCCGCATGGACGCGCGGCGCGGGCGCAAGACGCACCGTCGCGTGGACGTGACCGAAGTCACGTTCCCCTTCAAGCCCGGCGACTACGTGGTGCACGCCACGCACGGCATCGCGCACTTTACAGCCATCGTGCGCCAGGAGGTCGCCGGCCGCGAGCGTGACTACTTCCTGCTGGAATACGCTGATGGCGACAAGCTGTACGTGCCGCTCGAGCAAGTGGATCGCATCACGCGTTACGTGGGTCCGGACGGCCAGAATCCGCGTCTCACGCGCCTCAATACCGCCGACTGGAGTCGCGCCACCACGCGCGCCCGCAAGAGCGCCAAGAAGCTCGCATTCGACCTCGTCGATCTCTACACGCGCCGCTCGTCCATCACGGGTATCGCCTGCCCGCCCGACACGCCCGAGCAGATCGAGATGGAGGAGAGCTTCCCCTATGAGCCCACGCACGACCAGCTCGACGCCATCGCAGACATCAAGGCGGATATGGAGGCGCCGAAACCCATGGACCGCCTGCTTTGCGGCGACGTGGGCTTTGGCAAGACCGAAGTGGCGCTGCGCGCGGCGTTCAAATGCGTGGACAGCGGCCGACAGGTCATGGTGCTCTGCCCCACGACGATTCTTGCACAGCAGCACTACCAGACGTTTTTCGAGCGCTTCGCGCCTTTTGGCGTCGAAGTCGAGGTGCTTTCCCGCTTCCGTACGCCGGCGCAGCAAAAGCGCGCGCTTGCTGCGTTCGCGGAGGGGAAGATCGACGTGCTCGTGGGTACGCATCGTCTGCTTTCGAGCGACGTGAATCCGGCGAACCTGGGGCTCGTGATTATCGATGAGGAGCAGCGTTTCGGTGTGCAGCACAAGGAGCAGTTGAAGAACCTGCGCGAGCAGATCGATGTGCTCACGCTCTCGGCGACGCCCATCCCGCGCACCATGCAGATGGCGATTTCCGGCGTGCGCGACATGAGCCTCATCACCACGCCGCCCACGGGGCGCCGTCCGGTCATCGTGCATGTGGGCGAATACGACCCCGATGTGGTGAGCGCGGCGATTCGCCTGGAGCTCGGCCGCGGCGGCCAGGTGTATTACGTGAGCAATCGCGTGAAGACCATCGACGATGCAGCCGACCGCGTACACGAGGCGGCACCCGAGGCGCGCGTGGGCGTGGCGCACGGCAAGATGAGCCCGCGTGAGGTCGAGGATGTCATGATCGATTTCGCTATGGGGCGCATCGACGTGCTCGTGGCGACGACGATTATCGAGAGTGGCATCGACAACCCGCATACGAACACGCTCATCATCGAGGACTCGCAACGGCTGGGCTTGGCGCAGCTCTACCAGCTCAAGGGGCGCGTTGGCCGTTCTGCCACGCAGGCGTACGCGTACTTCATGTTCCCCGGCGAGCTGCCGCTTACCGAGGAGGCGACGGAGCGTCTGACCGCGCTCTCTGAGTTCCAGGAGCTTGGAAGCGGCATGCGCATTGCCATGCGCGACCTGGAGATTCGCGGTGCCGGGTCACTTGTGGGCGCGGAGCAGCACGGTAACCTCTCGAGCGTGGGCTTCGACCTCTTCACCCAGATGCTCGGGCAGGCGGTGGCCGAGGCACGCGGCGAGGTGGCGGGGGATGTCGAGGCAGCGGGTGTGGCGATCAACCTGCCTGCAGACTTTTACCTGGACGAGGAATATATCCCGGAGGTTGACCGGCGTGTGCTCGTGTACCGAAAGCTGGCGGCTGCGGACGAGCTCGCCGCGGTCGATGAGATCCAGCATGAATGCGAGGAGCGCTTCGGCGAGGCGCCGCTTGCCGCGTTGAACCTGTTCGACCGCGCGCGCCTGCGCATTCGTGCAGACCGCTTGGGGCTCGAGAGCATCTCGCTCACGGGCGGCCGCCTGGTGTTCCAAGGGGTCGACGTGCCCAAGACGGCCGCGTTTGAGTTGCGTACCAGCTTGGGCGCGACGAACTTCCCCAAGAGCCGCAAGCTCTCTGTGCCATGTCGGCCGGGCGCCGGTGCGGGAAGCGGTGTGGGCCGCGGACTCGACGCGGGCGAGAACAACTCCGGCGTGGTCGCAGCGGCGCTTCGCGTGCTCGAGCAGCTCGGTGAGAGCGGAGACGAAGACTAAGCACGATGCGAAGCCGCGTGCCGGATGTCCCAAAATGCACCTGTCCCTAATTGGGTCATAGAGCTGGCTGTTGCTTAAAATATACAGAAGTATAGTAAAAATTATGCATTTTCAGTTTTACTAATAGCATTATAAGCTTCATAAATCAGCGGACAAAGACAGGCATATGTCAAAGCGATACCGTTCACCGAGGGCAAGCAATTCTTAATCGCGCAAAAATACTATCTAATACCTGTGCTTATAATGAGCTTCTAACAAATGCTTCAAACCTATGCCGTTTACCGATACGCTGCACACCACCTCATCTAGATATGAAGGTTATGTGATAGAATAATCGCTAATATTCATTTCAGAATATTCAAGGGAGGTGAATCGCGTGAAGACGAAGGCAGATTCGTTTCCAACGGTGACGGTCATTGCGCGGAATCTCTCGTCGGAGCAGCTGCACCTCATTGCGGAGCAGATGGTCGCGACGGGGATACGCTCGATGGAGGTTTCGCTCGTCGGAGATCACGCATGCGAGGACATCCGCAGCCTATGCAACGAGTTCGAAGGTCAGCTCCTCATCGGCGCGGGCACGGTCCTTTCGCTCGAAGATGCCAAGCGCTCGGTCGACGCGGGTGCGTCGTTCCTTCTTTCGCCCGTTCAATTCGGCGCGGACGTTATCGACTACGCTCATGAATGCGGCGTGCTGGCGATTCCTTCGGGTCTCACCCCGACGGAGATCTACAAGCAACTATCGCTCGGGGCGGACATCATCAAGGTCTTTCCGGCAGCGCGTATGACGCCTGCGTATCTTAAAGACCTGCGGGCGCCCCTAGGTGACTTCCCCATCATGGTTGTTGGAGGCATCAACGCTCAAAACATCCAAAGCTATCTCGACGCTGGCGCGCGTTATGCCGGGCTGGGAACCGGATGCTTCCGCCCCGAAGACCTCGACGCGCTCGATGCTGCAGGCATCAGGCAGTCGCTCGAGATGCTCGTTTGCTATGAACGGGCGCAATCGTCCCTCTAGATCGGAAGGAGCCGACATGAATGCCCCTGGGCAGACGTTGCGAACCCTTCTCACGCCGGAAAGCGTTGCCCTCGGGGTCGACGCCATGGATGCGGAGGAGGCCATACGGCGTGCCGGCGAGTTGCTTGTCGCATCCGGCAATGCAAAGGAGGCGTACGTTGACGCCATGGTCGACGCGTATCGCTCGCTCGGGCCGTACATGGTGATAGCTCCCGGACTCGCGATGCCGCACGCGCGGCCATCCGGTTCGGTGGCACGCCCCTGCATATCGCTGCTAACCCTGGCGGAGCCCGTTGCGTTTGGTCATCCCACCAACGATCCGGCCTCGGTGGTGATCGCCTTGGGCGGGACGACGGATGAAGGGCACCTCGAACTTTTGCAGGCGCTTGCATCGGCGCTTGCGATCCCCAACGTTGTCAAGCGGCTGCACGACGCCGAAGACTACGAGAACGTTCTCGAGATCTTGGAAGAAGGTGAATGAAATGAAGGTATTGACCGTATGCGGTATGGGCTTCGGAACGAGTCTCATGATGCTCATGACCATCCAGGAGATTGCTTCCAAGCACGGAAAGAAGGTCGAAGGCGAGGCAACCGACCTCGGCTCCTACAAGGGTAAGCCCTGCGATCTAATCGTCGCGTCCTCCGAGATCGCCAAGCAGATCGAGGCTGACGTCCCCGTGCTGGCCGTTGACAACATGCTCGATAAAGCGGCGATGGAAGCTCAGATCCTGCCGTATCTCGAACAATAACAAGGAGGGAAGACCATGGTAGATTTTCCTGGTTAACTTTCTAAGCACACCCGCCATCGTCATGGGTCTCGTCGCCCTCATCGGTTTGGTGGCGATGAAGAACTCGCCCTCGACTGTCGTCATGGGCACGTTCAAGACCATGCTCGGCTTCCTCGTCCTGAGCGCCGGCTCCACGGTGATCAGCGGAGCCCTGACCCCGTTCAGCACGATGTTCAACGCCGCCTTCGGCATGAGCGGCGTCGTGCCCGAGGATAACTCTCTCGTCGCCGGTGTGCAGACCGTACTCGGCTTCGAGACGCCCATGATCATGCTCATCTCGTTCGTGATCAACATCATCCTGGCGCGCATCACGCCGTTCAAGTTCATCTTCCTCACCGGTCACATGATGTTCAGCTTCGCTGGCACCATGGCGATCGTCCTTGACATCATGGGCATCAACGGTTGGACCGCCATCGCGATCGGTTCGGTCATCGAGGGCATCAGCATGGTCGTATTCCCCGCGATCGCGCAGCCCTTCACGAAGAAGATCCTCAAGACCGACGCCGTGGGCTTCGGCTTCTGGGGCAGCTCCCTCATCGTGTTCTGCGGTTGGATCGGCAAGCTCGTGGGCAAGAAGGACCGTAACGAGGAAGAGGATACCTGGGAGAACATGCATGTTCCCGAGAGCTTCGGCTTCCTGAAGGACATGAGCGTCCTGATGGGCATCATCATGGTGGCCGTGTTCATCATCGTTGCCGTCGCCGCCGGTCCCGAGGTCGTCGGCGAGCTCGCCGCTGGCCAGAACATGTTCGTTTACGCCATCGTCCAGGGCCTGACGTTCGTTGCCGGCGTGCTCGTGCTGCTGCAGGGCGTCCGCATGTTCCTCGGCGAGATCATCCCCGCCTTCAAGGGCATCAGCGAGAAGCTCGTCCCCGGTGCGCGTCCCGCGCTCGACGTCCCCATCTTCTATGGTGCCGCTCCCGTGGCGACCACGATTGGCTTCTTGTGCGCGTTCGTCGGCGGCATTCTCGCCACCTTCATCAGCACCCAGATGTCCGTCGTCGTGCTTCCTGGCGTCATCGGCCTGTTCTTCATGGGTGGCGCCGCCGGCGTGTTCGGCGACAAGCTCGGTGGCAAGCGCGGAGCCGTCGTCTCCTCGTTCTTGCTGGGCTTCCTATTCAGCATCATCGTTGCGCTGGCATACCCGCTCATCGACGTCACGCAGTACGGCGTTGAAGGTCTGTGGTTCGCCTCGACCGACGCCATCATCGTTGCCGTCATCATGCGCCTCGTCGGCATGGTGTTCGGCCTCTAATTTGATTAGGCAGGACGAGCGAGGGCTCTGGTTGGCGCCTTCTGCCCTCGCCGTCCCCCACTTCGCACTTCGAGCGCGAAGCCATTCATCATCATAGCGAAAGGTTGGTGCTCTATGGGAAACGCAAGAACGGTTACCGGTGATATTCCCGGCGAGGAGATGGGCTTTACCTATCCGCACGAGCATCTGTGGGCAGTTCCCCCTGCTTGCCAGAAGGACCGCGACCTCGAGCTTTCGAGCTTCGAGGGCAGCGTCCACGAGCTTGAGAACTTCCGTTCGGTTGGCGGACAGACGCTCGTCGAGGCTTCGACGCTCGATTACGGCCGCGACCTATCAAAGCTCCGCATCATGTCCGAGATTACCGGTGTGCACGTGATCGCGACGACTGGCTTCAACAAGCATATCTACTATCCCGATTGGGTGACGTATCTCAGCGCGGAAGAGATTGCAGCCATCCTCACGCGCGACATCGAGACCGGACGCGGCGGCGTTCGCGCCGGCTTCCTCAAGATCGGTACATGGTACAACCTCATCCATCCTTTGGAGGAGAAGACGACCGTCACGGCCACCATCGCGCACAAGCAGACGGGAGCGCCCATCTGGGGTCACACCGAATGCGGCACGATGGGGCTCGAGATCTGCGACCTGCTTGAGCGCGAAGGAATCGACCTCACCAAGGTGGCTCTCGGCCACCTCGATCGCAATCCGGACGAGTACTACTTCCTGAAGCTCTGTGACCGCGGCATCTATGTGCAGCTCGACGGCCCCGGCAAGGCGAAGTACTACCCGGACAGCGTCCGTGTGAAGCTCATCAAGTCCGTCATCGAGCATGGATACGGCGATCAGCTCCTCATTTCGGGCGATATGGGGCGCGCTTCCTATCTGGAAGGATACGGCGGCGGCCCGGGATTCAAGTACATCAAGACGAAGTTTGTCCCGCGCCTTTTGGACGAGGGCGTGAGCCAAGAAGACATCGATAAGATCTTCATCGAGAACCCCAAGCGCTGGTTGGCGGTGTTCTAAACCGAGTCCGTGCAGTCCCCGGCTGGCTCCGGGGGCTGCTTTGGCTCACCTACGCTGCATCTTAGGGAGGACGCATGGCATTCATCTTGAACGAGCATACCTGGCCGGAGGTTGCCGAGCAGGTCGAGCGGGCGCCGATCGCGCTTCTGCCGCTGGGCTCCACCGAGCAGCACGGGTATCATCTCCCGCTGGGAACGGACATCTTCCTCGCGCGGCATCTTGCGTGCGAGGTGTCGGATCGGACGGGCGCCATCGTGCTTCCCGACCTTAACTTCGGCTACTCGTGGGTGTGGCGCGACCGCGTCGGTACCGTCGCGCTCCAGCAGCAGGTGCTGCAAACCGTGCTGAAAGACATCGCTCATTCCGTGGAGCGCTGGGGTATTCGCGTCCTGCTCATCATCAACGGCCACGAGGCAAATGGCGCGACTATGAAATACGCCGTTCGCGAAGTCTCCGACGAGACGCCCGTCAAGGTGCTCGCCTGCTTCTACCCGGGTCTCTCGGCGTCGCTTGAGGCGCATATGGAGTCGACTACCTGGGGCGGAATGTTCCACGCCGATGAGTTCGAGACCTCGCTCATGCTGGCGGCACGCCCCGACCTCGTGCATCAGGATCGCGCGGTTTCGGAGTATCCCGAGCGGCCGGTGCTGTATGGATACGACAACACCTCGATTGGCGACCTGAGCGTTTCGGGCGTGTATGGAAATCCCGTTCTCGCAGATGCGGAAAAGGGGACGCGTATGTTCGGAGAGTTTGTCGAGCGCACGTGCACGCTGCTATCGACGGCACTCGACGAGGGCTGATGCACGGGGGAGTCCCTTGTACGCCCCCTTACATCGGCATATAATCGTTCCGGTCGGCGTGTCGCCAGATGCGGCACGCCGTTTCCGTATCTTGTTCGCCTGCTGCTTCCACCACGAGGGATTAACCGATGTCTAGCTGGATTGTCGCTTCGAGCGCTGTCACCTTCGGCCGCTTTGCCACCGGGCCGCTGCATAGGCTCGAAGAGGCAGGATGCAGTGTTCGACTCAACCCCTACGGCAGGCCGCTCAACGGCAGGGAGATGGTCGAGTTCGCGCAGGACGCGGACGCGCTCATCTTGGGAAACGACTCGCTTTCCGCCGCGACGATCCGCAGGTTGCATAAGCTGAAGATCATCGCGCGCTACGGTGTGGGCTTCGACGGGGTGGACCTTATCGAGGCGCGCGCGAACAATATCCAAGTTACGTACGCCCCGGCGGCGAACCGCGAGGAGACCGCCGATTTCACGTTCGGGCTCATACTCGACCTTGCCCGCTGTATCACGCATATGGCTACGAGCACGCGCGACGGCAATTGGAACAAGCTTGTCGGCACGAGCCTGTATGGTAAGACCATTGGCATCATCGGCGTCGGGCAGATCGGTACCGCCGTTGCGCGGCGAGCGATGGGCTTTGGAATGGACGTGCTCGGCTACGATATCGTGCAGCGCACGGAGCCGACCATCTACGGGCTCATTTACACGACGCTCAACGACTTGCTGCGGCGCTCCGACGTCGTGACGCTCCATGTGCCGCTGACCTCTGCGACGCGCAACATGATTGGCACGAAAGAGCTGAAGATCATGAAGCCCTCCGCCATCCTTATCAACACCGCGCGCAGCAACGTCATTCGGCAGGATGCGCTGAGCAAGGCGCTCGAGGCGGGCACGATCTCGGCGTTCGCGACGGACGTCTTCGAGCGGGAGCCGCCGAAGCACATGCCGTACTTCGACTTCGACAACGTGCTCGTCACGCCGCATGTCGCTGGTTCGACCAAGGAATCGGGCGAGCGCATGGGCAACATCGTGGTCGACAACATCCTTGCGGCGAAAAGCGGCGTCGAGCCGCCCGATCTCGTCTCCGCGCAGACGCTTTACACAACCGCGTTCGACGCGGCCGCCGCTGCCTCCTTCCGACGGGAAGCATCCGGCGCGCGGCCATGTAAAATTACCCCAGGGGTTTTTAACATTGCCCGACTACGTCGATATTGGTTGGGTGCGGTTATCGGTCAATGTTAAAAACCCCTGGGGTAATTTTACATGGCCGCGCGCCGGATGTCCCAAAATGCACCTGTCCCTAATTGGGTCACAAGGCCGGACGGCTAGCGGCCGTCGTCTTGCATGAGGGTGCTACGGCGACGCTTGGCAGCCTCGCGCGCGGGGCGCTTCGAGGGGTCTGGCACGGCAGTGGGCACCGGCTCGTCGACATGGCCGTGCCACCAGCCGCCGATGAAATTGTCGGTGCGGAACACGTTGATCACGGCACCGGGATCGACCTCGCGCACCAGGCGCACGATGTCCTCGCTCTCGTAGGTCGAGACCACGGTGTGTAGCAGGTACATGCGCTCGCGGCTATAGCCGCCGATCACCTCAGCGCAGCTGATGCCGTGCTGGAAGCTCGCGATGTAGGCATCCATGACCTCGTCGGCGAGCTTCGTGGTGATCTGCAGCGTTACGCGGTCGTAGCGATGGTAGAAGCTGTCGATGGTTTTCGTCGAAATGAATTGGAACACGATGGAGTACGCGGCGCTCTCCCAGCCGAAGATGGCGCCGAACACGAGGATGAGCGCGCAGTTGCCGGCGAAGATGAAGCCCCAGATGGTCTTACCGGTGCTGTTCGCAACCAGCAGCGAGATGAAGTCCGTGCCGCCCGTGGACGCGCCCGCCTTGAGCGTGATGGCGATCGAGATGCCGGAGATGAACCCGCCGAACACCACAAGCATGATCTGGTCGTCGAGCAACGGCTGGAAATCGCAGAACCG
Source organism: uncultured Enorma sp. (assembly GCA_905210055.1). Taxonomy (GTDB): domain Bacteria; phylum Actinomycetota; class Coriobacteriia; order Coriobacteriales; family Coriobacteriaceae; genus Enorma. The sequence goes on from CAJLVH010000028.1 coordinate 9,542, forward strand.
CAGGAACGCCGCCGAGAGCGCGACCTGCATCATCGAGAACACCACGAAGCGCTTGGAGATGCGGCTCCAGCAGATGAGCACGAGCGGGATGTTCAGCGCGAGCATGCCGAGGTCCATGGAGATCCGCACGCCCCACAGCGCCGTGATGCGGTCGATGAGCACGGCGACGCCGGTGAAGCCGCTGGGCAGTAAGTTCGCAGGGTTCACGAAGGCTTGGATGACGAATGCCTGCACGAGTGCGGAGACGACGACGGCGGCAGCCGTGATGATGCGGCGGATGACGGCGAGGCGCGCGAGTTCGAGCGCGCGTTCGGTGATGGTATCGGCTGCGCTGGCCACAGGTCCTCCTCTGTGCGGGCTCTGCGTTCGTGCGCTGATTCTATCACGCGCGCGGTGCCGCGTGCTATGCTCGAAGGCATTGGCGGGCAAACGGCGTCAGGTGGACGGCGGGCGCCGAATCCAGCAGGCGAAGGGCACTGGAGCCGGGCTTCACGGAAGGACGATGGTGGCAGATCTTCTGCAGAGATATCCCCGGGCATTCGAGACGCTCAAGCGCCATTTCGGCTACGACTCGTTCCGCGCGGGGCAGGAGGAGCTCATCGGGGCGGTGCTCGACGGGCGCGATGCGTTCGGCGTGATGCCCACGGGTGCGGGCAAATCCATCTGCTATCAAGTGCCCGCCCTCATGCTGTCGGGCATCACGCTGGTGGTGAGCCCGCTCGTCTCGCTCATGGCAGACCAGGTGTTCGCACTCAAGGCGGCGGGTGCGCGCCCGGCGTATCTCAACTCCACGCTCACGCAGGGGCAGCAGAACACCGTGCTCAAGCGGGCGAGCGAGGGCTGGTACCAGATCATGTACGTGGCTCCCGAACGGCTGAGTAACCCGCAGTTCCTGACGTTTGCGCAGGCAGCTGCCGCGCCGGGAGGAATCGGCATTCCGCTCGTGGCGGTCGATGAGGCACACTGCATCTCGCAGTGGGGGCAGGATTTCCGCCCCTCGTATCTCGAGATCGCGCGCTTCGTGGACTCGCTGCCGAAGCGACCGGTGCTTGCGGCCTATACCGCGACGGCGACCGAGCGCGTGCGCGCCGATATCGTCGGGATGCTCGGCCTGCGCGCGCCCGAGCTGCAGGTGACGGGGTTCGACCGGCCGAATCTCTACTACGATGTGCGCGAGCTGGGGGAGAAGGCCAAGCGCGCGTGGATCGCATCCTATGTTCGGGAACACGCGCACGAAAGCGGCATCATCTACTGTGCGACGCGCCGCGGTGTGGATGAGCTGGCGTGCGACTTGCAGCTCCAGCTCATGCCCGAGGGCGTGCGCGTTGGCCGCTACCACGGCAGCCATTCCGCATCGGAGCGGCGCGAGAACCAAGAGGGCTTCATCCAAGACTCGATTCCCGTCATGGTGGCGACGAACGCCTTCGGCATGGGTATCGACAAGCCAAACGTGCGCTACGTGATCCACATGAACGTGCCGGAGAGCATCGAGGCGTATTACCAAGAGGCCGGGCGAGCCGGGCGCGACGGGGATCCGGCGAGCTGCATTCTCTTGTGGAACGGCAACGACTTTCGCCTGCGGCGCTTTCTCATCGACCAGGGCGATGTTTCCGAGGAATCGCTGAGCTTGGAGCAGCGCGAGCGCGCGCGGCAGAACCGCTATCGGCTTTTGGGGCAGATGGAAGGTTACTGCCAAACCACCGGATGCCTGCGCGAGTACATCCTGCGGTATTTCGGAGACAGGGGCGCACTGGGCGCGGCGAGCGAGCTGTGCGAGAACGGCTGCGGGAATTGCTCGAACTGCCGTACCGAGTTCGAGACGGAGGATGTGACGGAGGCCGCAATCGCTATCGTGCGGTTCGTCGCTCCGCGGTCGCGCCGTTTCGGCAAGACCGTCATCGCCGAGGCGCTCCACGGTGCGAACAACGAGAAACTGCGGAAGTTCCGCTTGGTGGAAGCGCCTGGATACGGGTCGCTTGCAGACATGAAGCTCGGGCGGATAAAGGATGTGATCGACCAGCTTGCCGGCAGGGGCTACCTCGAGGTATCGCAGGGACAGTATCCGGTGATCGGTTTGGGCGAGCGGTCGCGCGAGGTGCTTGGCGAAGGAGCTGCGTACGGCGTGGAGGATGTGCCGCTTCCAGGCTTCACCTTTACCATAAAGCGGCCGGCGTCGAAGCGCATGAAGGAGCGCTCGCGGAAGGTTGCCGACCTGCTGCGTGACGAGGAGTCGGTGCAGGCAGCTGGGCGTGCGAACGGTGCTATCGGCGTCGTTGCAGCTGCGAGCGAGACGGTGCCTGAACGGCCACATCTCGGCGATGACGCTGAACTCTTCGAGCGTCTGCGCGTGCTTCGTCGCGACCTTGCATTGGAGCGTGGGGTGCCTCCGTATATCGTTTGCAGCGATAAGACGCTGCGCGGTATATGCCGCCTGCGTCCATCGACGCGGGAGGAGCTGCTTGATGTCCCCGGCATCGGCGAGGCGAAGCTGCAGGAATACGGCGAGGCGCTGCTGGGTGCGGTCGCGGCGTTTGAAGCCGAGGCTGCGGCCGACGAGACGAGGCGGACGACGAAGTAGCCCGATGGATTCGTCTGCTTTTTTCGGCGGTGAGGAGAAAACTAGTAACCCAGTTCAGATATGAACGATGCGAAGGTTGAACGGCGGGCGAAACCGTATGCCAGTCGTGCGTGTGTCTGTTGTCGCGCGAATGAATTCTGCGGAAACTCTTCGCGAACGGATTCACGGAGGTTTGGGAGCAGGGTGCGGACCGTCTTTTTCGTTCATATCTGAACAAACTTGCTAGAAATCGGTTAGCGGGCGTTAAAAACGAGCCTACGGCCGCCTTGACGCTCTAGGCGTCGCGTGAAAAGATGGTAACTCGCCGGTCATTCTGCGGTTTGTTTGCAGGAACCGGCGTGTTAGAGGAGGAGACCGCATGCCCATTCGTATTCCCGACGCGCTGCCCGCAACGACTGCGCTCGAGCGCGAGAACATCTTCGTCATGACCGAGTACCGCGCCCTTCACCAGGACATTCGTCCGCTGCGCGTGCTCATCTTGAACCTCATGCCCACGAAGATCGCTACCGAGACGCAGATCATGCGCAAGCTCTCAAACACGCCGCTCCAGATCGAAGTCGAGCTGCTGCGCACGCGAACGCACGATGCGAAGAACGTCTCAGAAGACCATCTCGAGACGTTCTATCGCACGTTCGAAGAGGTTGAGCACGAGCATTTCGACGGGCTCATCATCACGGGCGCGCCGGTCGAGCAGCTTGATTTCGAGGATGTCGATTATTGGCCGGAGCTCCAGCGCATCATGGATTGGTCGCTTGAGAACGTGCACTCCACGCTGCACATTTGCTGGGGCGCACAGGCAGGGCTCTACCATCATTACGGCATTGGCAAGCGGGAGCTCCCCGCAAAGCTCTCCGGTGTTTACGAGCACAGGTTGGTGAAGCGCTCGTCGCCGCTGGTACGCGGCTTCGACGACCGATTCTACGCTGTACACTCGCGCTACACCGAGTCTTGCCGTGAAGTGATCGAGGCCTGCTCCGACCTTGAGATCGTCGCCGAGTCTGACGAGGCCGGGCTGTACATCGTGAAGAGCACGGACAGCCGCCAGTTCTTCGTGTTCGGGCACCCCGAGTACGATGCCGACACGCTGCGCCTTGAATACGAGCGCGATCTGGGGCGCGGGATCAACCCCGACGTTCCCGCGCATTACTTCCCGGATGACGACCCTTCGCGCGAGCCGTTGAACGTGTGGTGCAGCCAAGCGCAACTGCTCTATACGAACTGGTTGAATTACTACGTCTACCAGACCACGCCGTATGACATTCGCCTGGCCGGCCGCTTGGCGCGCCGTCGCGCGGGCTTGGTGTAGAGCAGACGGGCATTGCCTCGCGGGCGGTGTTGCTGCCGGGTGGACCTGCGCTGCCCGTGCGCTGCCTGGTGGGCGGTGTTGCTGCCGGGTGGACCTGCGCTGCCCGTGCGCTGCCTGGTGGGCGCTGGCTGCCCGCGCGCCGCCCGTGAGCCACCACTCCTCTCCCATCTGCACTCGCTGCGCGAAAAATCATCGAAAGATTAGTTCATTTTTCTGGTTGAAAATGAACAGATCATTCGATGATTTCTGAGAATGTGAATTGAGGCGCGACGACAAAATCTCTGGGGTTTTTGAACAGTGCGACGTTTTATTGCCCCAGGGGTTCTACATGTAATTTCATGTACAAGATGTACACGAAATAATATAAATTCGTGTACAATGTGTACATGAATTTATAAAACAGTCTGCCAAGGGATCGCTATGGAACTCAAGCGGAAATTAGAGCAGGATATCTCCTCTTGGTTTACCTCTGGAGCGCGACGCCCTCTGCTCATCAAGGGTGCTCGTCGTACAGGAAAGACGTTTACCATCGAGCAGATGGGAAGGCGACTTGCGGGCGAGGGGTTCGTAAAGCTCGACTTCCAAACAGATCTTGCCGCGATTGAGCGTATTTTCTCGTGCCCTAGCGATGATGTTGACGCTACGATTGCGCGAATTGCCGAATATAAACGCATCGACCTTGATCCGTCCTCCTCGCTCATCTTCTTCGACGAGGTGCAGCTACTTGATAAGGCGCTGAACGCCCTGCGCTTCTATGAGGACAGTCCTTGGCGCATCATAGCGAGCGGCAGCCTTCTTGGCGTCACAACAAAGCGTCGTTCCCTGCCGTTTCCTTCAGGCGTTCAACAGATTGAGATGCACCCCCTTGATTTTGAGGAGTTCCTTTGGTCGGTGGGCGAGGAGCGTATGGCGAAGGATATTCGGGCGCACTTTGAATCGCTCGAGCCTTATGTGCTTCACGAGAGAGCTCTCGAACTTTATAGGCGGTATCTCACTACCGGCGGTATGCCGTTGCCCGTTCGTAGATGGTGCGAGACGGGGGACATGCGTGAGGTTGAGCTGGAACAGCACGAGATTGACGCGACATACACTGCCGACATGACCGATCCAGAAAACGGTATATCGGGTATTTCGGCAAAACGCATTTGGGAAAGCCTGCCTCGCCAGCTGCTTCGCGCATCAAGCAAAAAGTTCAAGTACGCCGACGTAGTGCGGGGAGGCAGGCGTGAGCGCCTGCTCGAGCCTCTCGAATGGCTCGCCGCGGCAGGCATCGTGACCATCCATGATCGCACGGCAGACATGCAGGCGCCGCTTACGCCCTACAGCGATGATGAAGGAAGCTTCTTCAAGGTATACCTGGCAGATACCGGAATCATGTTTCAGAAGTTCGGCATCGACGCTTCTTTGGTGCTCGATAACGCGCGACGAGACGAACTATCGGCGGACTTTAGGGGAGCTCTTGCGGAAAACTATGTGATGCAGGCTTTGCGGTCAAACGAGGTTCGCAGCTTTTATTGGATGCCCGAGGGATCGGGCATGAGAGGCGAGGTCGAATTCTTGTTGCAGACCAAGAGTGCAGAGGTCGTTCCCGTTGAGGTGAAGTCTGGGAGGAATGTGAGCGCAAAGAGCCTAAGGAGGCTGATGTCCGCGGGACGAAGCCCCTATGCAATCCGCCTCTCGGAAAAGGAGTTCGGCAAAACGGTGGACGACGAGGGCCGAGAGCTCAGAAGCGTCCCGCTGTATGCTGCGTTTTGCATCGAGTGAGATTGTCGCGCCCCGACGTATTTGGAATGTAAAACCCCCTGAGGTGATGTAACATCGCGACGTTACGTTACCCCAGGGGTTATTTTACAAGGCTCTTTTCACATTACCCAAGCAGGTCGATGACGGTCCAGCCGGCGTCGCTCGCCTCGATGATGTCGCGTCCGCCGAAGACGCAGACAGGCGCCTCCGCTGCCACGCGGCTCACGGCATCGCCCAGCTCGCGCAGGCGCTCGGGTGTGGCGGCGAGCATCTCGGCACGCGTCACCGCGCGGAAGTCCGCCGGTCTGCCCGAGAGGAACGCGCCGTCTTGGCGCTTCGCGAGCCCGTAGGGCTTCGCCGGGGCATCGAGTCCGGAAACTGTGCTTACAATAAACCCTTCGAACGTGTCGCGATCGACATCGAGTTCGCTCAGCCAGCCGCCGGCCTGCGCGATGCGCGCGAGCGAGGGGTCGATCGCAGGGTCGCGGTAGGTGTAGAACGCCACGCGCCTGCCGGGGACGCTCTGGAAACCGCAGCCGTACGCGCCGCCTTTCACGCGGATCTCGTTCCACAGGTACCCATAGGAGAGTGCGTTCGCCGCCACGCTCCAGCTGCCATCGACCGCAAGGCCGAGCGCGCGCGGGTCGGCGGCTTTGCCGAGGTAGCACACGTCGCTGGGGATGATGAACGCCTCGTGCTTGTCTTCGGGTGCCGGTACGAAGAGCTCTTTGGCGGGTACGGTGCGAGCTTCGAGGCCGAGCGTTCCGGCGCACGCCCAGTAGCGCGCGTAGTCCTCGTCCGAGCCGGTGAAGCTTGCGATGGTGCCTGTGCTCGTGAAGATGCGGCGCTGCAGGTCGCGGAGGGTGTCGCACAGGCTATCGACGCGGTCGTCGAAGTTGTCGAGCAGATCACGCAGGAAGCGGTAGAACTCCACGCCGGCAAGTTGGTCGGAAACCACTGCGGCGGGTGAGACGTAGGTGAGCGCGCGTCCAAGGGCAGCCTGGTGGCCGGCGTTCAAAAATGCCTGCTCCATGCCGATGCGCATCTGCGTGAGCACGTCGCGGATGCGACCGGTGTCTTCGAACAGCGTCTTTGCCCAAACCTCACGCGGAATGTTCGCGAGCGCGTCGATCTTTTCCGAAAGCGCGCCCGCAGAGACGAGCAGCACCGGCCGCGCAAGGCACCAGTTGCTCTCTTGCAGGTACACCTCGGTGGTAAACGAGAGGAAGCCGAGGTTGGAGCCAATATAGCTGTCGAGCTCGGCCGCCGTGCGCTGTGCTGTGGGAAGTTGCTGCATGAGGCGGCAGAGGATCTTCGCATAGGGAAGTTCGGCGAAGCTCAGGTGGCT
>CAJLVH010000029.1 GCA_905210055.1 uncultured Enorma sp.
AGGAGGACCGATTCTATATCGAAGAAGAACAGGACCGTTTTGACAACATCGGCCCCATCGCCAACTTCTCTGCCCGCGTGAACGGTCTCACGCACATCGCGCTCACCAAGCTCGACGTGCTGTCCGCCTTCGACACCATCCCCGTGTGCGTCGCCTACGACTGCGACGGCGTGCGCTACACCTCCGTGCCCGAGCACGAGAGCGTGTTCGCTCACGCGGTGCCCGTGTACGAGGAACTACCCGGCTGGAAGTGCGATATCTCCGGCTGCCGCAGCTTCGAGGAGCTGCCGAAGAACGCTCAGGACTACGTGCTGCGCCTCGAGGAGCTCGCACATACGCCCATCGCGTTCGTCTCGGTCGGGCCGGATCGCGAGCAGACCATCAACCGTTCCTGGCGCTAGGCGCGTCCCGACTCGGACACGCGACGACGCTCGATACTCGCTGGCAAGGAGTGATGTATGAACAAGTTCGCTATCGTGTTGGATAGCGCCGCCGATATCCCCGCGCCTTTGGTGGAGAAGTACGACCTGCGTGTCGTGCCGCTTCATGTGACGTTCGGCTCGACGGAGTACTCCGACGGCGTCGACATCGAGATCGGCGAGTTCTTGAACAGGCTCGAAGGCGTTGACGAGCTGCCGATTACCTCGCAGCCCGCGCCTGCGGACTTCATCGACGTGTACAACAAGCTCGCCGACGAGGGCTATGCCGCCATCCTCTCCATCCACCTTTCCGCCGCCCTCTCCGGTACGTACGAGTGCGCACGCACGGTGGCGGCGGCCATCTCGGAGGCGCGCGGCATCCGCATCGAGGCGATTGATTCGTGTTCCGCGACGGTTGGCGAGGGCGCTATGGTGCTCGAGGCCGCTTGCATCGCCGCTGCGGGCGGGACGATCGACGAGGCGATCGAACGCGTGGAGAACATTCGCCGCACGCATAGGATCTACTTCATTCCCGATTCGCTCACCAACCTGGTCAAGGGCGGGCGCGCGAGCAAGTTCCAGGGACTCGCGACCTCCGTGCTCAACCTTAAGATCGTCGTGACGCTCACCGAGGCCGGCGGCATCGAGGTGCTGCACAAGGCGAAGGGTATGAAGAACGCCGTGAGCTACATCGTGAAGCTCATGGCCGAGCGCACGCGCGAGGTGGGTCCTTCGGTTTACTACAAGCTGCATACCAAGGCGTATGAGGCACTCGACCACATGGAGCACGCAATCGAGAAGGTCGACGCGCAGGTGCGCTTTCTCACGGTTGCGACGATCGGCCCCACGATTGCGACGCACGTCGGTCTTCATGCCGTCGGCCTGTTCACCTATCCGGAGGAGTTCCACAACCCCGAGCTCGACAACATCGCCGAGTACCTCACCCCCGATTTCTGATATTGGGGACAGTCCCCAATGTCATGGCAAGCGGGACGGGCGCCGAGACGATCTTTGAGAAGCGGCGCCAGATTATCGCCCTGGTTTCGCGTGAGATAAGGAGCGCGCTATGAGCACAGACAACAAGACCATCGACATCCTGCTGCTGGGGAGCGGCGGCCGTGAGCACGCGCTCGCCGCGAAGTTGGCCGCGTCTCCCTTGTGCGGCACGCTCTACATCGCGCCGGGCAACGGCGGAACGGTCCAGGTGGGCGAGAACGTCGCGCTCGCCGAGGATGATCCGGAGGCTGTTGCCGATTTCGCCCGCGAGACGGGTGTGGGGCTCGTGGTGATCGGCCCCGAGGCGCCGCTCGTGGCCGGTGTAGCCGATGCGGTGCGCGCGGCGGGCATCTCGTGCTTCGGCCCGGGTGCTGAGGGCGCGCAGATGGAGGGTTCGAAGAAGTTCTCCAAGGAACTCATGGCACGCGCGGGGATTCCCACGGCGGCGTACGGCTCCTTCACTGATGAGGCCTCGGCGCTCGCCTACGTGCGCGAGCAGGGAGCACCGATCGTTGTGAAGGCCGACGGCCTCGCGGCGGGCAAGGGCGTGATCGTGGCCGCGACGCTCGAAGAGGCCGAAGATGCCGTGCGCGAGTGCTTCCAGGGCGCGTTCGGCGCGGCGGGCTCAACGGTTGTCGTGGAGGAATGCCTCACGGGTCCGGAGTGCTCCCTCCTGGCGTTCACCGATGGCAAGACCGTGCTGCCCATGGCGACGGCGCAAGACCACAAGCGCGCCCTCGAGGGCGACAAGGGGCCGAACACGGGCGGCATGGGCGTGTACAGCCCGGTGCCCATCGTGACCGAGGACGAGCTCTCGGCCATGAAGCAGGTCATGCTCAATACGGTGGCAGAGCTCGCTGCCGAGGGCATCGACTACCGCGGCTGCCTCTATGGCGGCTTCATGCTCATCAACGACGGTCCCAAGGTGCTCGAGTTCAATGCCCGTTTCGGCGATCCCGAGACGCAGGTGATCTTGCCGCGTTTGAAGAACGACCTCGTGGAGGTCATGCTTGCCTGCGCAGAGCGGCGTCTTGACGAAGTCGAGCTCGCATGGCGCGACGAATGGGCGGTCGCTGTGGTGCTCACGAGTGCCGGCTACCCCGGATCATACGAGAAGGGTAAGGTCATCACTGGCATTGAGGATGCCGAGGCCATGGAGGACGTGACGGTCTACCATGCTGGCACGGCGGTGCGCGAGGACGGCGAGCTCGTGACAAGCGGAGGCCGTGTGCTGGCGGTGACGGCGCTGGGCGATACCTTCGAGGCCGCGCGCGACCTCGCCTACGAGGCGTGTGAGAAGATCGACTTTGAGGGCAAGACGCTTCGCCGCGACATCGGTCTGCGCGCGCTTCGCGGACGTGAGGCGTGGTAGGCGTAACGCCTTCGCGCCAATCGCGGAGCGATGGCCGTGCGGCCGTATCGGGTTAGGGAAGGTCATGGGTAAGCGATTCCATTTCGACATGTTGGCGGTGAGACCCCGGCGATTCTGCCCTGCCTCCGCATGCCACAACCGTGCATCTACGTGCTTTCGGCGGAACGGTTATCGGTTCCCGACGGTCGTCTCGCCGTTTTCGTATGCATGTGACACCGATGAAAGGGGTAGCAGATGAGGGTATCTCTGCGGTTCCATCTGGCCATCGCGGCCGCTAAGGTGACGTCGTTCGCGCTGAAGCTCGCGGGGCGCACGGGCGAGCACCTACCGGGCGTCGTCGCGCACGCCATCGACCCGAAGATCCTCGACCATATTCCGAAACCCGCGCGGGTCGTGTTCATCTCCGGTACGAACGGCAAGACGACCACGACGAACCTGCTTTCGGACGTGCTGGCCGACAACGGCGTCGCGCATATCTCGAACCGTTCCGGCGCGAACATCGTGAACGGTATCGAGACGGCTTTTCTGAAGAATGCCACGCTTACCGGGCTCCAGCGCATACCGGTTGCCATCATGGAGCTCGATGAGGTCTCGTATCGTACGGTCATGCCATATGTCGAGCCGGAAATCTCGCTCGTCACCAATTTATACGGGGATACGTTCACGCGCAGCGCGGATCCGGCATACATCTTCGACATCATGTCGACGCTCACGCCGGCTGGGAGCAAGGTCGTGCTCAACGCCGATGACCTCATCAGCTGCCGCATCGCGCCCCAGGCCGCCGACAAGGTCTACTACTCCATCGCGCAGCTGCCGGATGACACCGACGGGCCGCAGGGAATCGTCTGCGACCTCACGGCTTGCCCGGATTGTGGAGGTGCGCTGGAGTATGACTGGTGCCATCTGCGGCACCTCGGGCGCGCCCACTGCACGGCCTGCGGGCTCACCAATCCGGAACCCGACTATCTTGTCACCCGCATCGATCGCGACGCCCACACCTTCACGGTTTCGGAGCGCTGCCGCCCCGATGCGCCTGAATACGAATACCATTTCGGAGCCTACTCGGTGGCGAACATCTACAACCTGCTGTGCGTTGTGGTCGCGGCGCGCGAGTTCGGTCTGACCCCGCAGCAAATCGCGTGCTCGCTAGAGCGCCTGAGCCTTCCGGAGCAGCGCTTCGTGGAACGTGAAGTGGCTGGGAAACGAATCGTCACCATCGCGTCCAAGGGCGAGAACGCGACTGCCAACTCGGTTGCGTTCGACGCCATTCGCAAAGAGCCGGGTGCCAAGGACGTCGTCATCATGATTTCGGACAACCATATGGCGGAGGTTCCCGAGGATACCGAGTACATCGGATGGTACTGGCAGGCGGACTTCGAGTATTTCAAAGATCCGTGCATCAGGCACCTGTTCGTATACGGTTGCACCGCAGACGATATCCTGCTCCGCATGCGCATGGCGGGAATCGACCCATCAATCATCAGCATAGTCGACAATCCTATGGAGATCGTCGATCTGGTGGATTTCGACGAGGTCGACGGCGTTTTCTTCGCCCATGGTACGACCACGGTGGAGATTGCGCACGGCGTCGCCGATAAGCTCGTTGAGAAGGCGCAGGGGGCGGAGCTCTCCGCGTCCGCGGATCGGGTGGCGGCAGACGCGGCGGCCGAGGCCGTGAGGGGTACGGCAGGTTGCGCGGCGACTGAGCCTGACCACGCCGAGTCGGATGCCTGCGAAGGTGCGCCTGATGTCGTCATCGAGCTGCTGTACCCCGAGTACGGAAACCAAGGCGGAGATAACGGCAACGCGATGATCTTGCGGCAGAGCCTGCCCGATGCAACGTTCATTGAAACGCGGTACGGAGACGAGCCGTACTTCGCACATGGTGTTCCCTCGCTAATCGTGATGTCGAGCATGCCCGAGATGCAGCAGGAAAACGTCATCAAGGCGCTCATGCCGTATCGCAATCGCCTGGCAGAGCTGGTCGAGGCGGGCGTTCCCATGTTCTTCTCGGGTACAGCCGGCGAGGTTTTGGGCAAAGAAATCGTGAACCCCGACGGCTCGGCCGTCGAGGCTCTGGGCATTCTCGATATGGTGACCAGGCGGTGCGAGCCCCAGCGGTTCCGCGATGTGAACCTGGGGGTGTTCGATCCCGGTGATGGGATGAAGCCGTTCGAGGTGGTCGGCTACAAGGTTCAGTTCACTCAGATGGAGGGTGACAACGCGGGGTGCTGTTTCTGCGAGAACGAGATCGGGTTCGGCTTGAACGAGCATACGAAGCTCGAGGGTTTTCGCAAGAACAACCTCATCGCGACCTGGATGCTCGGGCCGGTGCTCCCGCTCAACCCCGATTTGACCGCGTGGCTCCTCAAGCAGGCTACCGGAGACAGCTGCCGACCGGCGTATGAGAAGGAGTCGCGTGCTTGCTACGAGCGCCGCCTCACGGAGTTCCGCATCCCCGGCGTGGGCATGCACGTATAGCGCTTCGTGTTGCCAGCATGGCGCCGGCATCCTAGCCCCCGCGCCTCCATCGGTGCGATGTTCGCGTGGTATGCCTGCATCCTGGTGAAATCGCCTATATCGCGGGCGAAATCGCGCGGCAGGTAGTAGAACGTCTTCATGGTGGCGCGTGGCGTGGTGCGCGCGAGCGCCTTGGCGGAGCGCGGCTGCACGTCCTCGTCGCCCGTGCCCGCCGTGATGAAGGGCGGGGGCAGCGCTGCGATGTTATCGGCGGCGATGCGATTCGCGATAGTGCCGCGCCGTGCATCGAACGCCGCACGACCATGCGGGGCGGGGTGCCCTTGGGGCAGAGCGGATAGTTGGCGCATATGAGTGCGTATCCCGCCTCGGTGATGGCTCGCATGTACGGTGCGGACGGGTCGTCGCGCCCTGCCACTCTGCATACCTCGCGTGCCCCGGCAGGTGGGGACAGGTGGCAGACGCCGTACTAGCAACCGGATGAATATGCATAAAAATGCGCTTTATGGCGTTGCGATGCGTATGAGCGAACACGTGCCGTGCGTTCGCGTCAACCACCTTGCTTTAGCGCGATAACGTGCGCTTAAAGAAACGTCCATAGGGCATCGCGTTGGGCGGCGATTATCGACCGCTCGGCCGGTTCGCGACGAAATCTGCCGCCGGAAATGAATGAATTCGTCTCATTTGAGAATATAATAGCTAGCCTACTCGCGCGACGCCGCGTGAGGGATGCATGTTGCGTGTAATCGCTTCGAGAAAGGAACAGCCATGCCCAAGACCCTTGAAGTGCCCAATCGCGTCGTCGTCGCTCTGGGCGGCAATGCTTTGGGCGATACGCCGGAAGAGCAGATCGAGCGCGCCAACAACACGGCCAAAGCGCTCATCGGCCTCATCGAGCAGGGCAACGAGATCATCATCACCCATGGTAACGGCCCGCAGGTCGGCATGATTCAGAACGCGTTCGCCGCCGCTCACGATGCCATCAACACGCCCGCCATGGATCTGCCTGAGTGCGGTGCCATGAGCCAGGGCTACATTGGCTATCACCTGCAGCAGGCGATCGGTCGCGAGATGCACCGTCGCTATAAGCGCTGGCACGTCGCGACTGTCGTGACCCAGATCGAGTGCGACCCGGACGACCCGGCGTTCCAGAACCCCACGAAGCCCATCGGCCCCTTCTATACCGAGGAGCAGGCCAAGGAGATCATGGCGGAGGATCCTTCCAAGATCTTCGTCGAGGATTCCGGTCGTGGTTGGCGCCGCGTCGTGGCCTCCCCCGAGCCCAAGAAGATCGTCGAGCAGCCCTCGATCCTGAACCTGCTCGATAACGAGTTCATCGTTATCGCTTGCGGTGGCGGCGGCATTCCCGTGGTGCGCGATTATTCCGATCACGGCGTCTACAAGGGCGTTCCCGCCGTTATCGACAAGGACCTGGGCGGCGAGCTTTTGGCCGAGGACTGCAAGGCCGACGTGCTCTTCCTCCTCACGGCTGTCGAGCACGTGGCGATCAACTTCGGTAAGCCTAACCAGGAGAACCTCACCGATATCACGGCCGACGAGGCCGAGCGTCTGGCCGACGAAGGCCAGTTCGGCAAGGGTTCCATGGAGCCGAAGGTGCGCGCTGCCATCAAGTTCGCGCGCAGCCTCCCCGGCCGTGTGTGCATCATCGGCGCGCTCGACAGGGCCGCCGAGACCATGTCCGGCCTCTCCGGCACGCGCATCCACGCATAGGCTTCGGATAGCTTCATCTTCCTGGCGGCCGACCCGCTTCCCCTTTCGCTTGTCCTCGGCGCTTCGCGCCTGCGGAATCGCTCAAGGGGAAGCGGGTCGGCCTGCATCTGTCGCTTCCTGCGCGTGGGATAAAGATGGTGCGCTTGGCATCGGCGAGATCTTTTAGGGCGAGGCTCCGCGCCCGACGTTGATGGAACGTTTTCGTTTCGCTTGTCGGCGCGGCCTTGTGGGCAAAACCTCCGCGCGGTACAACTGAATAGATGCGAATTGAGATTTGCGCCAAGCGCGGGGGTGGTGCTTCTATGGCCGAGGCTGCACGGTATTGTCGGGCATGCGGAAAGAAGCTCGAGAAGGGGGCGACGTTCTGCCCGTACTGTGGCGAGCGCATCGAGGCGCCGGTCGACGCGCCCGCCCGTGAGGCGCGCGGTTCCGAAGCCGAGATTTCGACAGCCGCGCAGGACGAGCAGGCGGCTGTGCCAAAGCAGGCTCCTTCATCCACAACGGTTTCGCACGCGCCCACCACGCGCACATGCGTTTTCAACCCCGTCACCACGCCCGCCCGCGCCTCCGAGCGCCTCGGTTCATCGTCGCTCGTCACGCTCGGTGTTTGGATCGCGGCGGGAATCGGCTTCATTTCCGCGGCAATCATGTTCGTTTCGTTCGCCGGCTCGCTCGGCCAAGCAATCGCAGAGCTTTCCGTGCTTGCTGTGCCGCAGGCGGCCCTCGGCGCGGTCGTTTACGCTGCGGCCTCCCTTATGCTCATCTACCTCATCGGGGGTCTGGGTATGGGGCTGTTGCGGCGCGTTCTTGCGCAAAGGCAACTGAGGCCGGGGCGCGTCGTTGCCGCGTTCGTCCGGGCGCTCGTCGTCGCAGTAATCGTGGCCGCCGGGATGCTGTTCGTCGTGCCTGCGCTCGACGACGCCTCTCTGGCGCATCCGCTCGCGGCTTTCTTCGCCGGCAGCTCGTCGGGCGTCGCGAAGGGCTTGTTCCTCTTGTTCAGCCGCCTGTGGCCGATGCTCTCGAAGATGCTGCCCGTATTCGGTGTCGAGGCGGTGCTGCTCTTCGCGCTGCAGCACCTTATCCGGCGCGGAACGGTTACGACTTCACCTGCACCGCCGCAGGCGAGTTGACCCCTCGCCGCTCCGTCGTCTCGAACCATCCGTCCCAACGAAATGAGCTCCCATGAAACGCTGCAAAAACTGCAAAGCGCCACTCGATAAGCAAGCCACCGCGTGCCCGCAGTGTGGAACCCCGGTTCGCAGTATGAAGCTGAGACATAAACTGCTCATTGCGCTTGCAGTGCTTCTGCTCGTCATTGGTGGAATCATAGGCGCGCTCTTCGCAACGGGTCACGGCGATCTCATCACCGGCTTGCCCGCGCGCATCGCTGCGGCGTTCAGCGGCGACGCGAACGGTGCGGGTCGCGCGGGTACGGACGGTACCGGCGGCTCGAGCGGGGGAGGCGCGACGGGTGGCGGTGCAAGCCCATCCGAGACGGACTTCGTCTTGCTGGGAAGCGGGTTCACCGACCGCACCATCGGCTCCGAGGATGATGCTCGCGCCGCGGTTGAGGATGCCGCGCCGGCGCTCGGCATGGAGGATGCGGATGCAGAGCTGGGGACGTGCGCCTCGAACGAGGTGATGGGCAATAGCTACTATCGCTTCGCGCAGGAATACGAGGGCATCACGGTGTACGGTCGCAGCGTGGTGGTGAGCGCCGACGGCTCGGGCGAGGCGCTTGGCCTCACGAGCAACTACGCCGCGCTGGGAGACATCGAGACCGAGCCGGCGATCGCAGCGGAAGAGGCTGAGGAGCGGGTCATTGCCAGCGTCGACGATGTCCAGTGGACGATGTCCGAGGGGCTCACCATCTATTCGCTCTACGACACGGATCCGTTCGCCGCATGGCAAATTCTTGTCGTCACGGGCGATGGCGCGTACCGCTACTTCGTATCTGCGGAGACGGGCAGCGTCGTCGCGCGCGAGGTTGCGGGCAATACGGCGACGGGCAGGGACTTGAACGGCGATACCGTGCGATTCAACACGTCGCGCCAGGGCGATGGCTTCGCGCTCGTGGATTCCGAGCGCGGCATTTCCGCCTATGATGCGGAGGGCGAAGGCCGTACCGAGATCTATGCGCATATCACTATGACCGGAGAAGACGGCGGTCGCGTTCGCCTTGCGCCCAGCGCGGCGGGCGGCGGGTATGTATGGGAGATCGAAGGCCATAGTTCAGCGACGCTCCTCGTGAACACGATGACCGGCCAATACCTGATCGAATATGAAGATGGGACGCGCGAGGCGATTGCGTCGACGTCGTTCGAGTATGGCGATCACCTCGTTACGAGCGAGAGCGATAGCGATTGGTCGAATGCGGGCGCGAACACGCTTGTGGACTCCACAGCGACCGCGTACGACTATTATCTCGAGGTGCTCGGCTGGGAAAGCTACGACGGTGCGGGCGGCCCCATCCACGCGGTCTACGGCTTGCCCGAAAGCAATGCGTTCTCGTGGGTGCCCACGGGAGACTACGCGCTCCTCGCGGCGGGCGGCAGCATGCCGTACCCTGGGCGCATGGTGATCGGCCATGAATTCACGCACGCTGTCGTGAGCGCCACCTGCGCGCTCTCGGGCGATGAGACCGAGCAGGCGGGGCCGCTCAACGAGGCGGTTTCGGATCTTATTGGCGTTGCCATCTCGGATATGAACGATAACGGCATCGCCGATAACTCATATGACTGGGATATCGAGGGTACGGACAGAAATCTTGAGGATCCGGAATCGAGCAATCTGCCGGACAGCGTGAATAGTAGGTGGTACTGGGACGAGAACCTCAACCCGCAGGCGGGATCCGACGACGACCCTTATGAAGAGCACCACAATGCGACGGTCATAGGGCATGCGGGGTATCTCATGTGCGCGGAGGGATCCGAGGCTGCGGTGGTCGATGGCGACGCGCTCAGCACCGAGGAGATGGCGAAGCTCGTGTTCGTCTCGTTCTTTACCATGCCCGCCGACTGCACCTTCAACGAATTCGCGACCATCATGCAGAACGTGGCGCAGACGTTCTGCTCGCAGGGGACGCTCACGCAGGCTCAGGCCGATCGCGTGACCTCGGCATTTGTGAATGTCGGGCTCTATGGGTATGACCGCGCCCTCACACTGGAGCCGGATGCAACGCTTTCGGTGCTCGACGTGAACGGTGAGCCCTACGGGTCGTATACCGTGGCGCTTGAAGCGGTATATGTGAAGGGCTCGCAGACCGCCGCCGAGCTCAACCAGAGCGGCGATATGCAGCGCACCGCCTCGTCGACCGACCCGCTGCCGCTCGACTTCCCGGCGGAGGGCGTCTACCGCATGACGCTGACCGACGGCGCGAACTCCGCACGCTCCGAGGAGTTCGTCGTGTCGGTGCTCGCGCGCGGGGAGAGCTCTTGCGAGCTGCAGACCGATTTCGGCGGTGTGGATCAGGCGTCTGCCCAGGCGGAGCGCACGCGGGTCATCACGGGGGAGCAAGACATCTCGTTGGTGCTCGACGTATCGAGCAGCATGAGCGGAAGCCGCATCGAGCAGCTGCGCAGCGCGGCACAGGGCTTCGTGGACACGGCGTTCGCGGATTCGAGCCAGGTGCGCGTTGGCATGGTTGCCTACAACCAGGACGTGAGCGTGCGCGTTCCGCTCGCGGTGGAGCCGGGGAGCCTCGAGAGCGAGATTGCGTCGCTCGATGCGAGCGGGAGCACCAATATCGAGCTCGCGCTTCAAACGGCGCGGGCACAGCTGGAATCGGGCACGGCGGATCGGAAGATTATCGTGCTCATGTCGGACGGCGAGCCGACGGACGGCGCCCAAGGTGACGACCTCATCGCGGTGGCGAACGAGCTGAAGGAAGCCGGCTTCAAGATCTATACCGTGGGCGTTGAGCAGGCTCCGGCTGGCGAGAGCCTCCTGCGCGCCATGGCGAGCGACGGCTGCTATTACTCGGTCGATGCCGAGAGCCTGAGCGCGTTCTTCGCGCAGATCGCTACCGAGATTAGCGGCGTGCCGTATATGTACGTGCGCATCGAGTGTCCTGTCGAGGTCACGGTGAGCTACAACGGCGAAACCCTGTCTTCGGCGGGAGATAATCCGAGCACGCTGACGTCCTTCGGCTCGCTTGCGTTTGAGGCGGTGGAAGGCCAGACAGCAAGCGATGGGACGCAAGAAACCGTCAAGATCTTGCGCCTGCGCGAAGGCGTGCCCTATACGGTGGAGATCGAAGGCACGGGCATGGGCACGATGGACTACGTCATCGCGTTCGTGGACGAGCAGGGCGACTACGCGGATTTCCGCACGTTCGACGGGATCGAGATCACCAACCGCACCCAGATCGAGACGGTGGCGGAATATGCGAGGGAGACGTTGCTCCAGGTCGACGAGGACGGCGACGGCGTTTGGGATCGCTCGTACCGGGCGGGGGTGAACGAAAATGCCGTGCTTGTTGATAACGGCTGGGCGGCTCTGGTGGTGTGCGCGGGCGCGGTCGGTGCGTTCGCGCTCATCGTCGCAGTGCGCGGGCGCTCGCTTCTGCGTCTGCTGAAACAAGCTCGTCGCTAGTGGATTTGCTAACGTCCAGCTTACCGGCTTGAACTATAGTTAAGTGAAAGCACACCGCTGCGCGATCTCACGGTATCTCGCGCGGCGGTGCACGGATGCTTCGCCGGCCACGCCGTTGCGGGAATTGCGTTGCGCCCGCCGGGCGACCGGGGATGGGAAGGGAAGGTAGATCATGTTCTGTCCTTATTGCGGCACCCAACTGCCAGACGGTTCGGCCTTTTGCGGCAACTGCGGCAAGCCACTGAGCCAGCAGCCGGCGGGCAACGCGGCTCCCGCTGCGCAGCCCGCTGGCATGCCGCCCGCGCCGGCACCCCAGCCGGGAAACGTGCCGCCCGCGACGCCCCCAGACTTCAACCAGCAGACCCCGTTCGATGCCAAGCCCGCCAAGAAGCCGTTCCAAGTGACGCGTGGCATGACGATCGGCATCCTCGCAGTCGCAGTCGTCGCCGTGGTGGCCATCGTCCTCGCCGTGACCGGCGTCTTCGGCGGCGGCTCGGGCGAGTCGAGCGCTACGGCCGTTGCCGACAAGCTCGGCGGTCTGTACAACGACCTGCTCCAGAGCGACTTCGATAGCGATGCTTTCGAGTCCTTCGGCAACGGGATGCTCAACCTGTATCCCGATGAAGTGGTGGATGGCCAGCTCGAAAGCATGGGCTACGATTCTCGTGAAGACTTCTCTGAAACCCTCGGGCAAAACTACGACTATGGGATGTCGTATTACAGCGACGACCTCAGCTATATGACCATCGAAATCGACGTCACGCTCGGCGACAAGCTCGATGGCTCTCGGCTCTACAATGTGAATACCTACCTCGAGCAGTATGGCCTCGAGGCGACCGACGGCTATTTGCTCGAGGCTACCCTGACGGCGACGCTCACGGAGGATTACAATGGCTTCAGCGCCGGCGAGCAGCAGTCTCAGGAAACGAGCACCGGAATGGCGGCCATAGAGATCGACGGTCGCTGGTACCTGTATGAGGGCGTGTACTAACGCACTGAATTGGCTATCGTTTTGAGCGATGAGCCCGGGAGTCGGATGGATGTGCCGGCTTCCGGGTTTTTGCATGTGGCTCCGTGGGCGGCGTTGGAAGCCCTTTCAAAGAATTAACCGGGAACCGGCTGTAAGTGTAGTTACACTAGAAGCACGTACGGCCAGGGGTTTCGCGACCGCTGTGCCGAGGTATGGCGAGCATGCATGGCCTGTTTGGCGTGAGGCGCTGCAGCGGTTGCGAGAAAGGGGTACCCATGTTCTGTCCCTACTGTGGCACACAACTACCCGACGGCGCGGCCTTTTGCGGCACCTGCGGCAAGCCGGTGGGGAAGCAGTCGGCCGTCGCCGCGGCTCCCTCCGAACAGTCGGCTCCCGGGGTTCCCGCTGGCATGTCGGCTGTGCCTGTTTCCCAGCCGACGGCTCCTGTGCCGCAGCCCGGCTACATCCCGTCGGCGCAGTCTTCGACGCCGCCGGATTTCAACCAAACTCCCGTCGTCGTCCAGGGCGCCAAGAGACCCTTCCGGGTGACGCGCGGCATGACGATCGGTGTGCTTGCGGCGGCAGCGGTTGTCGCTGTGGCGATCATCGCGTTCGCCGTGACCGGGATCTTTGGCGGTAGCGGCGCGAACAGCCCTGAGGGCGTGGCCAACAGGTTGGGAGCCGTATACACCGATCTGCTCCAGAGCGACTTTGATGAGGCTGCGCTCACGAGATTCGGCAATGATGCGCTCGATCTTTTGCATCCTTCGATGGTGGAGGAATCCATCAGAAGCACGGGCTACCACAGCCGCGATGAGTACGCGGAGGGTTTCGGCGAACGATACGGCTCTGCCTTTGCCAGCCTTGGCAGGATCTCTGAGTACGTCGACTTCACCGTCGATATCAGAGTGGGCGACAAACTTACCAGCTACCAGCTTGCGACCGTGAACGATTCCCTTGCTCGATATGGGATTGAGGCGACGGATGGCTACAAGCTTGGCGGCACGATGACCGCAACGGTGCTGCGGGACTTCATGGGCTACAGCGCTGGCGACGTCGAAACGACCGACATGAGCTCGACGGGCATCATCGTTGTCAAGATCGACGGCAGCTGGTATCTGGTTACCGACATGTATGTGTAGCGCAGGCTAAGTTGTTCGCGCTGCGGGGGAGGGGGCGTAAAATTACCCCAGGGGTTTTTGACATGACATGATTCGATAACTCTACCGAAGAGCATGTTCGGCATGTCATGTCAAAAAACCCCTGGGTAATTTTACCGGGTAATTTTACGTGCCCCCGCAGCGCGATACCTGTGCTCTACAGGCTGAAGATCCAACAGACGCTGGCCTGCGAGAGCACGAATTTCAGATCCCATTTCTGCGCGGAACGATAGCTGCTATTCGGGTCGTGCATGTTGACCACGCCGGAATCGTCGATACCGTACAGGATGATGAAGTGGCCGACCGTCGTGAAGTATCCGGGACGCAGGACGCAGACTACGGGCTCGCCCGCGCGCAATGCGGAGACAATCTCGGAGGTAGAGCCGGGGTTGATGGCGGTTCCAGTGATCCCGAGGAGCGCCGCGCCGTCTGTCATGAACGCGTGCTCGGTTGCGCCGGTAGGGGCGAAGTTGTGCTCGTCTGCGAAGGCGCACATGTCGCCGGCGTCCATGTCGGTGTTCCCGGTAAGATAGATATAGATCATGGCAAGACAGGTGGGGCCGCATCCATTGCGCTCGACGGTTCCTCCCGCATAGGGCTTGCTGGACCAGGCGGGATCGGTCTGGTAGAGATAGGGTAGGCTGCCCTGCTCCCACTCCTCGCGCGGGGTGGATGCGGGGATTTGGGCTGCCGTCTTCGCCGGGATGTTGAGCAGCGACGCCTCCGCCTCCGTTGCGAGGCCGATGCCATCTACGAAGAATACGGTCGAAAGCAGCGTGAGGATGCCCGCGCCCACAAGCGCGCAGCGCACGACCACGGGAACTCTGAGTGCGGGCTGGGTGCGCCCCGAGGACCAACCGAGGGTGCCGTAGCGCATCGAGCCGAGGGAGCGGCGGCCGCGGCCCAGGCTGTTGCGAGACGGGTGGCCGGTACCTCTGTGCCCACGATGAAGAAGCCGGGAAATGGCGCTCGCCAGCGCAGAGATGAGTGCAACCGGTATGGCGATGATGATGCCGAGGGTGTTCAACGCAGGGTTTCTCGTGGGACGGGAGGTCGGCCGCATGCCGCCCCGGTGAGCTCTGCTACTCCCGTTTCGCTGCCTGAGCGGGCGGTGCTGTGCGTCTACCTGCCGATACTGCGCGCGTTGTTGCGGGGCGGGGTGCCGCGGCTGCGAGCCCTGAGACGGGCGCGGCCTTTGCCGTTGTTCCCGCGTGTCGTATTCGGACGGGATATCTTGCCTGCGATAGGTGGCAAGCCGCGCAGAACGCAGCGTGGGCTGTCCGGCTCCGGTATACCGAGCGCGATTCGTAGGCGTGCCGACGCGAGGCTCGTCCCGCCCGTCGTATTGTGATGCGCCTGTGTTCCGAGCCACGTTGCGTTCCCTTCAAGCAAATGCGGCTACCTGCAGCATCGTACCGCAACTGCCATGATATCGAAAACAGGAAGGCGCCGGGTTGTTTTGAAACCGCGCGCCAAGGGCATAATGAACCCGGACAACGCGACCTGAAAGGGGATCATATGCCCGCCCTGATCACGCATCATCTGTTTGGCGAGGAAAGCATCGACCGGCTTCCTGCCGGCGTCATCGGTACCGACGAGGAGCGCCTCGCGTTCCTCTTGGCAAACCAGGGGCCGGATCCCTATTTCTTCCGCGTGAGGACTCCGCGCGCCGCCCAATGCATGGACTTGGCGCGCTCGCTGCACCGCTGCAGGATCTCTCGGCAGTTCGAGGTGCTCCGCGACGGGGTCTCGCATCTGCGCCAGCACGACGCCCATGTGGGGCGTGCCTTCGTGCTCGGCCTGCTTTCGCACTACGCGCTCGACCGCGCCGCGCATCCGTTCGTGTATGCCCAGCAATGGGGCGTGCAGGAGACGGATGAGAGCCTGCAGAGTGCCGCAAACCAGGTCCACGCGATTATCGAGGGCGATATCGATGTGCTGATGCTGCAGCTCAAGCGCAACGGAGCGACTACCGAGGATTACCCGCCGGAGGGCGAGCTCGTCACCACCGAACGCATCAACAAGGTCGCGGGCACACTCATGAGCTATGCGGCGTTCAGCGTATACGGTATCGAGCTGGGCGCACCGGAGTACGGTGGAGCCGTCGCGGACATGAAGCTTGCGTACCGTATGGTCGAGCCTGCCGGGTCGCTGCAGTGCCAGCTCATCGGGAAGGCCGAGGCTGCCGTGCGCGGGAACTCGATCTTGGCGGCGCTCGCCCATCGCGTGACGACAGAACCGCCGCTGCGTGCGGGCAACATGGGCAAGCTCGCATGGGAGAACCCCTTCACCGGTGCGGTGAGCAGCGAGAGCTTCCCCGAGCTCTTCGACCGCGCCCTCGGTGAATATGAGGACGCGGCGGCACGTTTCATTGCCGGGGAGCCGCTCGCGCAGGTGACGCGCCATATGAACTACTCCGGTCGTCCGCTCGGCGAAGACGAGGAATTCGACCGCGAGGAGTAGCTGTGGCCGAAACGGGGACATGCCCTGCCATTGGGGACGGGGGTTATTGGCTGGGCAGGGGCGATTGGCATCAAAAAGCGCCCCT
>CAJLVH010000030.1 GCA_905210055.1 uncultured Enorma sp.
GGCGGCACCTGGGACGAGCTCATGCAGCTCGAGTACCTCATGAACAAGTTCGGCGACAGGGACCTCGAGGTCTACCTCATCCACGCCGCCGAGTGGAACGTCTCCGGCCACAAGCGCATGACCGAGAAGTCCGTCGTCCTCACCGCCTCCGAGTCCGGCACCACGCCCGAGGTCCTCGAGGCCGTCAAGAAGATGAAGGAGATGGGCATCCGCGTATATGCGATGACCAAGCCAACTGGCAAGATTGGTGAAGCGGTCGGCGTGGAGAACTGTATTGCAATGGCGTCAAGCCATGGCGACGGTGGCTGCGAGGGTGGGTATTACCTCGCAGACTGCTTCGGCTTGAGGCTCCTGTACCACCGCGGCTGCTTCCCCAAGTACGATCGCTTTATTGAGCAGACGAAAAACGTTTGGGCAGACCTCCTCGACATCCGCAAGAAGTTCGAGCCCAAGGCCGAGGAGCTCGCCAAGAAGTACGCCCTCGCTCCCTACACCATGTTCATCGGCTCCGGCGCGCTCTGGGGCGAGACGATCCTCTTCGCCATGTGCATCCTCGAGGAGATGCAGTGGAAGCGCACCCGCTACATCACCTCGGCCGACTTCTTCCACGGCACCCTCGAGCTCGTGGAGCAGGGCGTCCCGGTGTTCCTGTTCAAGGGCGAGGACGAGTGCCGCAAGCTCGACGAGCGCGTCGAGGCCTTCCTCACCAACTTCGCCGACCGCACCAAGGACGAGGACGTCGTGGTGATCGACACCGCCGAGTACGCCATCCCCGGCCTCGACGACGACTTCCGCGTCATCGTCTCCCCGTGGATCCTCACCATTCTCGTGACCGACCGCCTCGCTCGCTACTACGAGACGGTCACCAAGCACAACCTCAAGTATCGTCGTTACTATCACCAGTTCGACTACTAAGGGCTGCGCCTGGTAGCAGGCTTTGATAGACCAAGGTCGATGAAGGGCGGCCGGGGGCTCGGCTCCCGGCCGCCTTTGTGCGCATAAGCAGGGGGATACACATGGATACGGGTCGTCGCATGAACACGGGATACCTTTGGCTGCTGGGCACGGCGGTTGCATGGAGCTTTTCGGGTGTCTTCACGAAGCTTAATAGCCAGCCGGGATTCCTCATCAGCGCGGTCTCGTCCGTCGTCGCCCTGTTGTTCTATTTCATCATCATCCGACCCACGATCCGCGTGTCGAAGCTCGTGGTGGCGGCAGGGCTCGCATCGTACTTCATGGGCATCACCTTCACGTACGCCAACAAGCTCACGAGCGTGGGAAGCGCCATCGTGCTCCAGTACAGCTCCATGGCGTTTGTAGCGCTTTACGAGGCTATCGAGCAGCGGAAGGTTCCGCCGGCGCGCAAGGTGTTCGTCATCGTCATGGCGCTTACCGGTATGGTCGTGTTCTTCTTCGACAGTCTCTCGCCGGAAAATGTGCTGGGGAATCTCCTGGCGATCATCTCAGGCGCTTTTTTCGGCCTCATGTTCTTCTTGAACGCCAAGCGCGGGTCGTCGCCCGTGACGTCGGCGATGATCAGCTGCGCGATCTCCGTGTTGCCCGGACTGCTCTACATTCCACAGCTTCCGCAGGTGAAGCCGCATGAGTGGGGGCTCATGGCCGCCGGCGGCATCGTGTGCTCCGGCCTTGCGAACGTATGCTTCTCGCGGGGCATCATGCGGGCGAACCCGCTTACCGCGAACCTCATCACCATGCTCGAGGTCGTGTTTGCCCCCACCTGGGCATTCGTCTTCTTCCACGAGAACTTCGGGCGATTCGCGCTCGCGGGCACGCTGCTCATCATCGGCAGCATCATCGTGAATCTCGTGCTCGAGCAGCGCGAGAAGGATGCGGCTGCCCAGCCCTCACCCGAGCTTGCGATGTGAGTGGGACTAAGAGACCTGGTGCCAAAGTCCCAAAGTGGGACTAAGAGACCTGGTGCCAAAGTCCCAGTTATGCGTCGTGTTTGCGGCGGTAGGCTTCCGTCTTGCTCGAGACGATGCGTTCGAAACGGCGCATGAGCGGATGCTCGTCCTCGCAATCGAGCTCCGCCATGGCTCGCGCGCAGAGGTATTGGAAGGGCGCGACGAGCGCGATAGGCGAGATGAGCTCGCTCACCGCATGCCCCTCGGCGGCGATTATCCGCGCGCCCTCACTCGGCCGCGTGCTCACCAGAAACGCGCGATCGGTCACCTCGCGCACCGCGCGCCAGATATCGAAGGCGCGGCCAGGTGCCGCGTCGGTATCGATGACGAACACCGTATAGGCAGGCGTGAGCTGCATGTTTGGACCGTGGATGAATTCCTCGGGTTCATAGGTGATCGCGGGCACCTTGAGCGTTTCCTGGATCTTGAGGGCGCCTTCGAGCGCCGTCGCATAGTTCGGTCCATCACCGAGCACGAAGGTGGGGCCGGGCGAGAGGAAGGACAGCTCGTCCGCGGTAAAGACCTCTTCCATACGCGTGGCGAGCGCGCCGTGGAGCGCGGCGGCTGCCTCAAGCTCCGCCATCCAGCGTCCCAGCGCGTCCGCGGTGATCGCGCCCATGCCTTCCGCGCAGGTGAGTGCGAACAGAGCGAGAAACTCCATGAGGGTGACGAGCCCCACCGTCACGAAGCCCACCGTTTCCACACCAACGCCGTAGTCCACGACCGTGTCGGCGTGTTCACGTACGTCTGCCTCGACGTTGCCGGTGAGCACGATAGTCTCGTGTCCCAGCCCGCTTGCCGTGTCGAGTGCGGCGATGATATTCGTGCTGCTGCCGCTCTGCGACACCATGACCTCGAAGGCGGGCGGCATCGCCGCTCCATAGCGCACATAGCTCCCGGGAGTCACTACATCGACGCGTACAGAGAGCACGTGCTCCATGAAGGGTTGCATGGCGCGGCAGGCATGGTAGGAAGAGCCGCAGGCGACGAGGCGCATACCTGCCGCAACGGCGGCACGGTAGCGTTCGGCGAGCGCGCCGCAAAGCTCCCCACGCCGCCTCACATTCTCGTTGAGCCTCACCGGACATTCGCGAACGTAATCGAGCATCGTCATACCGCTCATGGAAGACCTCCCGCCATCTACGGATTGGAATTGGTATTAAATTTACTCGAATAGATATAGTTACAACAAGCACGAATAAGCATGAAACGGAGAGCGGTCATGAACGAGCCTCAAGCGGTCGGCGATGCCTTCGAGGCGACCCGCACCATTCTCGCGCCGATGACGATGTTCGGTATCCCCGAGGTGCTGCTCGATGAGGCCAGGGGGTTATGGTGCATCCGTCAGCCCGGTGCGCCGAAGCCGACCATTTACCGCTGCGAGGACGTTGCCGCGTGCGAGATCGTCGAGATCGAACCCGAGCGCGCGGAGGCGCCGGATGGCCTCAAGGGCGTCGGCGAGATCGTCATGAACCCCATGGCCGTCTCGCGCGGAAACGCCCTGCGCCGCGGGAACCGCATCCTCGGCGTCGTCGTTCAGGTGACCGTGCACAGGCCAGATGCCGCGCCCGTCGAGGTGAACATCAAGCTCTGGCTGCGCCAGCTCAAGCGCGGCACGCGGGCGTACCGCAACGTCATGGAGAGCGCCCGCGAGCTCAAAGGTGTCTTCGATGAGATGATAGCGGGGCAGGGAAATGGCTAAGCGCGTCGAGGTCTCTCCCTTCGATAGGGCATACGAGGGCATCCTGGAATACATCGACGCACACGGGCTTTCCGAGGGCGACCGTCTTCCCTCCGAGCGCGAGCTATGCGTCACCCTCGACGTCTCCCGCACGACGCTGAGAAGCGCCCTTGCCGAGCTCTCGGCGCACCATATCGTCGATTGCAAGCCCGGTGCGGGCAGCTTCGTGTGCCCGCCCCTTCCGACCATCCACCTCGACGACCTCTCGGGTTTCAGCGAGATCGTCCACAAGATCGGGAAGACGCCGGTCTCGCACGTCGTATGGAAGGGCGTCATCGCCTGTCCGGACGACATCGCGCCCCGTCTTGCTCTTGCCGCTGGCGACCCTGTGTTCCAGCTCAGGCGCGTGCGCTGCGTCGAAGACGAGGCGGTCTGCCTCGAGACGTCGTTCGTCTCGGTGCGTGCGTGCCCGGGAATCGAGGCCATCGATTTTTCGAAGGAATCGCTCACGGCAACCCTGGAGAGCCGCTACGGTATGCCCACCGTGCACACGTCGCTCACGGTCTCGGTGGGACGCGCTTCGAAAGATGAGGCGGCGCTCCTGTCTATCCCCGCGCGCGACCTCATCTTCTTCGAACGAGGCATGCGCACGGACGACGATCTGTCGCCGGTTGAATACTATGAGTCGCTGTACGTGCCCGAGCGCTTCGGCATCGTATGCAACACCGTGTTCAAGCAGCCCGCGCTTGCATCGGCGGGCTCGGAGGGAGGTGCGGCGCATGGCCAAGGGCTATAGCAGCGCGCCGTGGCTCAACGAGAACGCCGCCGGGATCAATCTGCCACTCTACCTGCGCATCAGGCGTATCATACGCGAGAAGATCAACAGTGGGGAGTTCACGCCCGGCGCGGCGATACCTTCGGAATCCGACCTCTCGCAGCAGTACAACACGACGAAGCTCACCATACGCAATGCCATCGACGGCCTCATCGACGAGGGGCTGCTCTTCCGTGTGCAGGGCAAGGGTACATTCGTCACGCACGGCCTCAGCGCGAACAGCTCGTCGCACGGCCCCCGGGGCTTCCGTGCGAGTCAGGGCGATATGCGGCACCGTCCGAGCGTACGGGTGCTCGAGACCTCGATTCGGCCGGTGGGCGCGCACTATGCGCGGCTCTTCGACGTCTCCTCCGAAGGCGATCTCTACCAGGTGCGCCGCCTGAACTGCGTGGACGACGAGCCCTTCGCGATCGAGACCGCGCTCGTCCCCTGCGAGCTTTTCCCCGGCATCGAGACCGTGGACATCTCGCTGTTCAGCCTCTATGAGTTCTATGCCCTGCGCGGGCATGAGGTCGTGCGCGCCATTGAGGATCTTCAGGTGTGCGAACTCAAGCCGCGCGAGGCGCAGCTGCTACGCGGGAGCGTGGGCGATCCGGCGCTCGGGATCCGCTGCGTGAGTTACGACGCTGCCGGGCGTGCGCTCGAGTACGTAACGTCGGTCGCGATCGGCGAGCACGCTCGCTATTCCGTATCGCAGTAGCGCTGCGTGCAGGGCACGATGGTGGAAGAGGTGATGGGGTGTTATATACCGCTTATCGACTTTTTCATACCACTTGGCGTGTTCCACACGTACCTGCGTTTCCGAGCGTTGCCGAAGGTTTATGCTAATTCCTGTTTTGGTATGAAAAACGTCCGACTTATATAGAACGTACGAGTCGACAATCGCGAAAGGGGAGGAGCAATGATCGGCGACAGCTGGTATATCGCGGCGATGAACTGCCATTACCGCTTCTTTTCCCTGGAATCGTTCTTCAAGGACGCGAGCGACGCTGGCTATCCGGCCGTCGAGGTGTGGTGTGGACCCATGCACTTCGCGCTCGACTGGGCGCGCCACGACGACCCGCAGGTCCTCACCGAGCTTGCGAATCGCTACGGCGTGAAGATCATCGGCATCTGCCCCGAGCAGACGAACCCCAAGCCCGCGAACATGGCCTCGCGCGGCGAGGAAGCGCAGGAGCGTACCTTCGCTACGTTCAAGAACGTCATCGACATCGCACGCGATACGCAGGCGGGAAAGATCGTCGTCACGAGTGGCTGGGGCTATCTCGACGAGCCGCGCGAAGACGCTTGGGAGCGGAGTGTGCAGATGCTCCGCAGGGTCGTCTCCTACGCGGCGGAGCAGGGCGTCACGCCCGCCATCGAGGCGCTCCAGTGCGACGAGACGAACCTTGTACGCTCGGCTGAAGAGCTCGAGCAGCTGCTCGACGATGTCCACGACGAGCACCTGGCCGTCTGTCTCGATCTCGGCGCCGCCTGGCGCGCGGGTGACTCCATCGATGGGTACTTCAAGCGCTTCGGCGAGCGCGTGCAGCACCTTCACTTCTCGGACATCGGTGCCGAAAGCCATCTCGCGTGGGGCGACGGCGCCCGCGACATGGCGGCAGACCTCGCTGCGCTCGAGCGCGGCGGCTATACCGGTCCCATAAGCTTCGAGATCGTCAACTCGCGTTATCACACCGATCCAGCTACTGCCCTCGTGCAGTCGGCTCGGCAGTACGAAAAGGCTCTCGACACGGTAAAGGAGGTGTACCAATGAGACACATGGTCATCGCATCGCATGCGCACTTCGCTGCCGGCATCTCCGAGGCGCTTTCCTTCCTGGGAGGCGGCGCGGGCGTCGACATCAAGGTCATCTGCGCATTCGTCGACGGGGCGAACGACATCGCCCAGGAGGTTGCGAACACGCTGGCCGAGATTCCCGCGGAGGACGAGGTACTCGTCTGCACCGACATCTTCGGCGGGAGCGTGAACAACGAGTTCACGAACGTCCTTCAGCAGCGTGAGAACATCCACCTCGTGACGAACATGAACCTGCCGCTTCTGATCTCGCTTTTGTTCTCCATCAACGAGCCCGATCTGGCAGCAGCGATTCGCGTCGCCGTCTCGACCGACGAGGTGCGGCCGAAGTACTGCAACGATGAGCTGGCTGCGCTTAACGCGGACGACGAGGAATTCTAGTAACGGAAAAGGAGGGGAAAGATGATTCTTCTAACGCGCGTCGACCATCGCCTTCTACATGGACAGGTGGCGACCTCGTGGGTGGGTACGCTCGGTGCCGACTGCATCTTCTGCGTCGGTGACCACGTGGCGAACGATCCCGTGTGGAAGACCACGCTCAAGCTCGGCAAGCCCGCCGGCTGCAAGCTCGTGATCAAGGACATGGCGCATGCCATCGAGGCGATCAACAGCGGTGTGACCGACAAGTACAAGATGATCATCTGCGTGCAGACCATCGCCGAGGCAAAGCAGCTCATCGATGGATGCCCGCAGATCAAGAGTCTTAACCTCGGCAACACCAAGGAGTCCCCGACGACGAAGACCATCGCTCGTCAGGTGTTCCTCGAGCCCGAGGAGGAGGAAATCCTCCGCGAGCTCGGCTCTAGGGGCATCGAGGTCGAGATCCGCGGGCTCGCTGAAGAGCCCAAGGTGGACGCCCTCAAGCTCATCTAGGGTAATCGCCATGCTCCCATGTGATTGGAGGTAGACGCATGCTTTTCGAGAGCATACTCTGCGCAGTACTGTACGTGTTCTTCAAATGCTTCGATTATCAGCTCGGTACGCTGTATGCGTTCCGTCCCATCGTGGTGTGCCCCGTCGTGGGCGCGTTCCTCGGTGACCTCAACACTGGCCTCGTTATGGGTGCCAGCATCGAGGCGCTCTTCATGGGCTCCGTCTCCATCGGCGCCTACATTCCGCCGGATGCCACCTCGGCCGGCCTGCTCTGCACCGCCTACGCGATCCTGCTCCACCTCGACACCGAGGCGGCCGTCGGCCTCGCCATGCCCATCGGCACGCTCGTTCTCGGCGTGGGCAACCTCGCCCAGATCGTGAGCAACTGGCTTACGAGCTTCATCCCCGGCATCGCGCTCAAGGGCGAGGGCTCGAAGCTCATGGCGCTCCACTGGCTGCTCGGCCTCTGGCTTGCTCCCGTGTGGTTCGCCATCATCTTCTGCGCCGTGTACTTCGGCTCCGGCGCTATCGACTGGCTTGTGAACGCCGTGCCCGCGTTCGTGCTCAGCGGCTTCGCCGCCGCCGCGAACATCCTGCCGGTCATGGGCTTTGCGATGCTTCTGCGCCTCATCTACCGCAAGGAGCTCCTGCCCTACCTGTTCCTGGGCTTCCTGCTCACCTCGTACATGGGCGTCTCGACGCTCGGCGTTGCGCTTATCGCCGTCATCATCGCCGTCCTGACGCTCGGCTTCTTGGATAAGAACCAGACCGTGGCACAGATTGAGGGGGCTGACGACGATGACTTCTAATGAGACCACGCAGGCTAGCGCCTACAAGACGGGCGAGTACGCCATCACCAAGCAGGATCTCACCAAGGCTGCCCTTTCCGTCGGCGCACTCGGCATGGAATTCTCCTGGACCTATGCGAACCAGATGGGTCTTGCCTTCGGCATGATGGTCAAGAAGATGCTCAAGAAGATCTATCATGACGATCCCGAGGGCTATGCGGCCGCGCTCGAGCGCCACACCGCGTTCTTCAACATCACGGTCTGCCTCGCTCCGTTCGTCGGCGGCATCGCGATGTCCATGGAGGAGCACATCGCCAAGGGTGAGATGCCTCCTGAGTCCGTAAACGACATCAAGGCCGCCCTCATGGGCCCGCTCTCCGGCATCGGTGACGCCGTCTTCCTGACCACCATCCGCGTGGTCGCCGCCGGCATCGCCATCTCGCTGGCCTCCCAGGGCAACGTGCTCGGCCCGATCATCTTCCTTTTGCTCTTCAACGTCCCGCAGTACATCCTGCGCGTGTGGGGCATCCACAAGGGTTATGAGATCGGCGTGAGCTTGCTCGAGACCGCCGAGCAGTCCGGCATCATGGACAAGGTCATTAAGGCTGCCGGCATCATCGGTATGATGGTCGTTGGTTCCATGACCTGCGGTATGTTCGCGGCGTCGCTCGCGGTTGAATTCGGCTCCGGCGAAGAGGTCACCACGCTCCAGAGCGTGCTCGACGGCATTATGCCCGGCATGCTCGGCCTCGCCTTCATGGGTCTGTACTACTTCCTCCTCAAGAAGAAGGTCTCTCCCATGATCCTCATCCTGGGCACCATGGTGCTCGGCGTGGTGGGCGTGTACTTCGGCATCCTCGCTTAGTCGATACGTCCTCCTTCGGGGCAGCGGTTCGCCGCTGCCCCTTTTCTCAATCCCGAAAGGGCATAACGTTATAGTACGTTTCATTTGATATCGGTAGCGGTTCGGGTTCACGTAGCCGGTGTGCGGGTAACTGAACACGAGAACAGGAGTCGATACGTGGATAGCGTAGCGAGAGGCGGGCACATGGGCTCGCTCACGCAGAGTGAGAAGCGGCTCATCGCGCTTGAGTCCCTGCAGTGGTGCGCGGTGAACGCCGTGTACTTCCTGGGACTCATCGGCGCGGCGACCTACGAGCTCGGCGGTGACGCGTTTTTGGTCGCGGCGATCACGCTCGTGCGCAACCTCTGCAACTCGCTGGCGAATGCCGCGTCCGGCCCCGTGATCGACCGCATAGGACCGCGCAAGACGGCGCTCGTTACGCTCTTTGCCATGCTCGCGATGAGCGTCTTCATGGGGATCGTGCCGCCCTCGGTGCCCACGCTCATCTTCGCGGCGACCATGATGGGTTTGGGCGGCGGCTCCATCAACACCTGCACGCGCACGTACCCGGTGTATCTCACGCGCGGTAGGGCGCAGCTCGCCCGTTTGAACGGCCTCATGGTCTTCTACAGCAACATCGCCTATGCCGCAGGTCCCATCGCGGGCGGCGTGCTCGCGGGATTTTTCCCCACACGCGTCGTCTTCTTGTTCATGGCGGTGTGCCTCGTGGGCGCGATCCTTGTCACCTGGGACTGTCGCGAGACCGTGATGCCGGAGCGTGAGGACAGCGGTGAGCGGAAGGACGATAAGCTCGGCATGGTCTCGGGCGTGATCGAGGGCGCGCGCATCACCATGCGCACGCACGATCTGCGCCTCATCTTCGTGAGCGGGTTCTTGGGATTCTTCGCCTTCGGCGCCTTCGACTCGCTCGAGTCGCTCTTCTATCGCGACGTGCTCGCCGTCGACGTGGTGTGGATGGGTATCCTGTCCGCAATATCCGGGTTCGGCATGGCGATCGGTTCGTACGTCTTCACGAAGATCCCGGAGCGCAAGATCGATATTCCGCTGCTGCTCGTCACGCTCACGTTCGTAGGGGTGGGGTCGATGGTCTACGTGGGCACGAACGTGCTCGCCATCGCCATCGTCGGCCAGTTCATCAACGGCCTCGCCTGGGGCTTCATGGAGCCTACCCAGGCGATTCTCGTGCAGGAGCGCACGCCCATGACGCATATCGGCCGCGTGATGGGCTTCGTGAGGCTCGGCCTCAACAGCGCGGGCGTCGTGCCGCTCGCCGTGGCCCCGTTTCTGGCGGCTGCGTTCGGCGTGCAGGAGGTGCTCTTCGGCGCATCGTGCATCATCGCCCTCGTGGGAGCGAGCACGTATCTCATGAGGCGCGCGTCGATGAGGCGCGCCGCGCGCGAGGAGGCTTCATGCTAGGTGCGCTCGTTCCGCCACTATACGCGGTGGTTCCCATCGCATGCAGAAAGGAGTAGCTAGTCGCTATGAGTCAGCTGGAAGCGGTCATCTTCGACATGGATGGCGTGCTCGTGGATTCCGAGGCAGCGTACCGGCGGGTGCGCGAGGCGTTCTTCGAGGCCATGGGGGTCGCGGTCTCGCCCGAGGAACACGACATGCTCGCCGGCTCGTCGCGCAAGGTCGAGCGTCAGCTCTATTCCCAGTGGTGGGAGCGGTCGCTCGGCGAGAAGCTCGACGGCGAGGAGATCGAGCGCCGCGAGGAGGATTTTTGGGATCAGCATCCCATCAGCTACCGCGAGATCATGAACCCCGGCGTGCCCGAGACCCTCGAGGAGCTCAAGCGCTTGGGATTCCGCTTGGCTGTCGCTTCGTCCTCGCCACTTGAGCATATTGAGAAGGTTCTTGAGGAATGCGGCATCGCAGGCTTCTTCGAGGCGGTGGAAAGCGGTGACGAGCTCACGCAGAGCAAGCCGAACCCCGAGATCTACCTGCTCACGTTAGGCAAACTCGGCCTTCCTGCCGAGGCGTGCTGCGCCGTTGAGGACTCCGACCCCGGCATTGAGGCCGCGCGGCGCGCCGGGCTCTACACGATCGCCAAGCGCGAGGAGCGCTTCGGGTTCACGCAGCGCGGAGCAGACATCATGGTGAACGAGATACCAGGCGTCATCGGCGCCGTCCTGGAGTACGCCCCCGCGTAACCGCCGCCGTTGTCCTTCCCGTTCGCGGGAACTTCGGGCATGAAATGGCAGGTGTTTCTAAGAAATGCTGTGGCCGCGCGCCATTTCCTGCCCGGATTTTAAGTTGCCGGGACGAGGGCTGCACAAAGCAGACATGGTTCGAAAGGAGATTGCATCATGGGCATCAACAAGTACATCGACTATATCGACGATCCGAACGACACCTTCGACGAATACCTCGAGAAGGCGCGTCGCTACGACTTCAGGTGCGTCTTCGCCGATCCCGAGACCTACGACCACGCGTGCGAGGTGCTCGCGGGCACGGATGTCATCGTCGCGGGCGCCATCGACTTCCCTGAGGGCGCGCTCACGCTCGAGGAGGAGTTGCCGGAATTCGAGCGCTATGCGCAGGCCGGGTTCACGGAGGTCGACTACGTGCTGAACCAGCGCGCCGTCGAGGAGCGCGACTTCGATGCCATCGAGCGCGAGATGTGCGGCGTGGCGGAGTTCTGCCGCGCGCATGGCATGCGGGACAAGGTCATCGTCGAGATGCCGAAGTTCGAGTCCGAGGCAGACAAGCGGTGCGTGTGCGAGATCGCGCTCAAGGCGCGTCCCGCGTTCCTCAAGACGTCTTCCGGCCGCCCCTATAAGGCGACGCTCGAGGATGTTCGCATCATGGCCGAGGTGCTCGGCGACAAGGTGCAGGTGAAGGCCGCGGGCGGCATCCGCACGTATGAGCAGGCGAAAGCGTTCATCGAGGCGGGTGCGAGCGCGCTCGGCGCAACGGCGGGCATCGCGATCGTCGAGGGGGAGCGTGCCGCCGAGGCGTAAAGAATCGACGCGACGAAGGTAGATTGGCTTATGAAAGGGGACGTCATGAAGCCGTTCAATCTCATCAAGGACATCATCGAGAAGCGTGGTGCGATCGAAGAGGTGTATTGGGTCGCCTGCGGCGGCTCGCTCATCGATCTGCTGCCGGCGCATATGCTGCTCGAGCGCGAGGCGAGGCACATCGTCTCGGGTGCGTACACGGCACGCGAGTTCTGCATTACCGCGCCGAAGCGCTTGGGCGAGCACAGCCTCGTGGTCGCGTGCAGCCATAGCGGCAACACGCCCGAGGTGCTCGATGCGTGCCAGCTCGCCTGCGAGCGCGGGGCTGAGGTCGTCGCGCTCACCGACGGCGCGGAGTCCAAGATCGCACAGGGCGCGTGGACGTGCTGGGTGTATCCGTGGGGCACCGACGTTCCCGCCGGCGAGGTGCCTTCGGGCATCGCGCCGCTTCTTGCCGCCGAGCTGCTTGACCAGCAGGAGGGTTTCGCCGACCTTGCTGACCTCTATCAAGGCGTCGATATGATGGACGAGGTGCTGCCCGCGGCGCGCAAGAAGGTGAACGCGGAGCTGGGGGAGCGCTTCGCGGCGCTTTGCCAGGAGCATCCCTTCCTCTACATTCTGGGATCCGGCTCCAATTTCTGCCAGACCTACGGCTTCGCCATCTGCTCGCTCATGGAGATGCAGTGGCAGAGCTGCAGCTATATCCATTCGGGCGAGTACTTCCACGGGCCGTTCGAGGTCACGGAACCCGGCGTGTTCTACTTCTTGCAGATGGGCTCGAGCGAGTACCGCGCCATGGACGAGCGCGCGCTCGC
The DNA here is from genome assembly GCA_905210055.1 of uncultured Enorma sp. Taxonomy (GTDB): domain Bacteria; phylum Actinomycetota; class Coriobacteriia; order Coriobacteriales; family Coriobacteriaceae; genus Enorma. The sequence continues at coordinate 12,543 of CAJLVH010000030.1, forward strand.
ATTCCTGAACGACCACACCGACACCCTCATGGTGCTCGATGCCCTTGAGTACGGTATGGACAAGGTGCCAGCGAGTGTGCGCGCCTATCTCGACCCCGTGCTCTTCTATGCCATGAACGTCGAGCTGCGCGCCGCGCGCGGCAAGGTGTTCGACCATGACCCGGACTTCCGCCGCTATATGGGAGTCGTCTCGTACTAAGGGGGCTGCCATGGGATTCGACGTATCGATCCTGGGCTTTGGAGATAACGTCGTCGACCGCTACGAGCATCTGGGCATCATGTATCCCGGCGGTAACGCGGTGAACGTCGCGGTGTATGCGCAGCGTCTCGGGGCGGCGCGCTCTGCGTACATGGGCATCTTCGGCACGGACGATGCTGCCGAGCACGTGATCGAGAGCCTTGCCGATGAAGGCGTGGAACTCGTACGCTGTCGGCAGGAGGTCGGCGAGAACGGCGCGTCGAGCGTGACGGTGGAGGCGGGAGAGCGCGTGTTCCTCGGTTCGAACCAAGGCGGGATCCGCGGGAGGTCGCGCTATGTGCTCGATCGCTTTGCCCTCGAGTACGTGAGCGGTTTCGATGTGCTGCATACCGGCAGCTACTGCTTCACGGAGCGCGAGCTGCCGGCGGTGCGTGCGGCGGGCGTGCCGGTGAGCTTCGACTTCTCGGAGGACTCCGTCGATGCGTATGTGGAGGACGTGGCGCCGTTCGTGGACTTCGCCTTCTACTCCGCAGAAGACGAGGCGAGCGACGACGTGGTGGGCGAGCACCTGCGGTGGCTCAGCAGCCTGGGACCTGGTATCGCCGTGGCGACGCGGGGCGAGCGGGGATCGGTTGCGTTCGACGGCGAGCGTTTCTTCGAGCAGCCCATCAAGCCGGCTGCGACGGTGCGCGACACGATGGGCGCCGGAGATTCGTTCATCGCAGCGTTTCTGCTGGGATATCTTGATGCTTGCAAGCAAGGGGAGGCGCGCGACGACGCCGTTGCCCGCGCGCTCGACGGCGCCGCTTCTTTCGCTGCCGAGGTTTGCGGCATCGAGGGCGCGTGGGGCCATCCCAAGCGCTTCGCGTAGTGCGCGACGCTGCCTCGTTTCGCGCTCGGTTGGGAAATCCGGGCAGGAACTGGCGTGTGTATCGAGATAATGGTTGAGGTACACGCCAGTTCCTGCCCGGATTTCACGGCGGAAACGGCGCCCGGGACGGTGTCGCATCATTGCAGTAGCAGGTTCGGAAAGGAAAGGAACAGCGCTCATGTCCATCAAGGCCATCGCGCTCGATATCGACGGCACGCTTACCAACGACGAGAAGCGCATCACGCCGCGCACGAAGGAGGCGCTGCTTGCCGCCGCGCGTGCGGGCATCACGCTCATCCTTGCTTCGGGACGCCCCGCGCATGGCTTGCGTGCGCTCGCCCATGAGCTCGAGCTCGACCGCTACCATGGCATGCTCGTCGCCTACAACGGTTCGCAGGTGCGCGACGCCACCACCGGGGAGCTCTTGTTCAACCAAGCGATTTCCGTCGAGGATGCCCGTGCGGTTCTCGAACACCTGCAGAACTTCGACGTCATCCCCATGCTCGTCGACGCCGACCGCCTTTATATCGAGGACGCCTATCGCTGCACCATCTACCACAAGGGCGAGCCGAAGAACATCGTCAAATACGAGCGTGATGCCTGTGGCTTGCGCATCCATGAGGTGCGTTCGCTTCTGGATTGGTGCATCACGCCGCAGAACAAGATCCTCACCGCGGGTACGGATACCTATCTCGCTGAGCATCACGAGGCCATGGAGGCTCCTTTCGGCGACCGTCTGAGCTGTATGTTCACGGCGGATTTCTATTTCGAGTTCACCGCGCGCGGCATCGATAAGGCACGCGCCCTCTCCCATGCGTTGCCCGAGCGCGGCATCGACCCCGCCGAGCTCATCGCGTTCGGCGACGGCCAGAACGATATCCCCATGCTCAAGCTTGCCGGCACGGGTATTGCCATGGCGAACGCGACAGATGAGGTGAAACGCGCGGCGGATATGGTGACGTGTTCGAACAACGAGGACGGCATCGCTGAGGCCCTCGAGGAGCTGCTGAGTTAGCGCTGTCTGGTTGAGGCCATGTTGCTTGCTGAGCTGTCCTTGCCGTGTTGCCTGGCTGGGCGTAAGGTATGATAGTGATGCGGTCGCATTCTACGCAAGGAGGTACGATGTCCGCGCAGGCTTCGTTTGGCGCCGTGATCTTCGATATGGACGGCGTGATCGTCGATTCCGAGTACGCCTACGCCCAGGAGGAGCGTGCATTTCTCGATGCATTCGGGATCGAGGTATCGGATGAGGAGATAGCCCAGACCGTTGGCTGCTCGCACGAGACGTTCAACCAGACAGTCGCTCAGTGGTGGGAGCGCGGCGGGTACGGAACGTTTACGCCCGAGGAGGCGATCGCGCGCTTCAACGCGTGGGGCAAGGACTACGTCTACGACTACCGCGCGCTCATGAATCCCGGCGTCCCGGAGACGCTCGATGCCCTGCGCGCACGGGGTCTCCGCTTGGCGCTCGCATCTTCTTCCCCCATGGACAACATCCGCGAGGTGCTCCATGCATGTGGGATCGAGGATGAATTCGAAGTCATCGTGAGCGGCGAGCAGTTTCATGAGAGCAAACCTAACCCCGAAATCTACCTGCACACCTGCGAGGTTCTCGGGCTCGATCCGAGTGCATGCTGTTGCGTGGAGGACTCGCCCTACGGCATCGAGGCGGGTAAACGGGCGGGGCTCACGGTGTTTGCGAAGCGCGAGAGCCGGTTTCCCTTCTCGCAGGATAAAGCGGATGTGATTATCGACACGGTACCGGGGATCCTCGAGGTGATATAGATGGCCTGCCGTCGGGAGAAGGAATCATCCGTCCCGCTCTATCAGCACGTGATGCATGAGATTCGTAGCAAGATCGAATCGGGCGAGTATCAGTCGGGTAGCCAGATCCCGACCGAGCTCGAGCTTTCGACGGATTATAACGTGGGAAGGGTCACAGTTCGCCGCGCTATCGAAGAGCTGGTGGGGGAGGGTCTGCTCACCAAACAGCAGGGGCGCGGAACATTTGTGAACGCGCCCAAGCTCATGCGCAAGGTGCAGTTCGGGGCGGATGTGCGCAGCTTCAGTGCAGCGTGTCGAGATGACGGCATGGAGCCGAACGCCGAGCTCATCGCGCGCTATTCTGCTCCCGTCGGCGGTGATATCGCCGAGTTCTTGAGTCTCGAACCGGGGTGTGAGGTGCTGGTCGTGGAACGCCTGCGCACAGCGAACGATATTCCGGTGCTGCTCGATAGGAGCTTCTTCCCGCACGATAGGTTTTCGTTTCTTGAGGACGCCGAGCTCGATGGACCGGTCTCGATTTTCGCGGAGATCTGCGCGCAGACGGGAAGTTATCCCAAGCAGGCTCCGGGGAGAACCATCGAGATCGTGCGCGCCGGGCAGGAGGTAGCGGAGGCGCTCGACGTGCCCGTGGGCGAGCCGCTGTTCCTCATGAAGTCAAACTTCCTCGACGCGTCTGGTGAGGCGTTTTTTGTGGGCTGGCAGTACGTTGTGGGGTCGCGCTTCAGGTTGAGCACGTGAGACCTTGACGCCGACCGGGAAGCCCCGGCGTTCCCCTTCGCTTGTCCTCGGCGCATGGCCGCC
>CAJLVH010000031.1 GCA_905210055.1 uncultured Enorma sp.
CCGATGTCGTCGATGAACTTGCCGTCGCGCGGAGCGCGGGAATCGGCGACGACGATGCGGTAGTACGGGCGCTTCTTAGAGCCGTGACGAGCGAGGCGAATCTTGACTGCCAATGAAAACTCCTCCAACCATGCAGCCCAGACGGACTGCGACAACAGACAAACAGCTTGTAATAATACGCCAACGAATGGAGCAGGTGAAGGGGCGATGCCCAACTTCTTCGGTATATCCGCAGGCACGTTCACATATTACGCAAAAATCTAAGAAATACAAGGGTAAGAATCGATCGCCTAAACCAGATTGCTCCCTAGTCGCGCGGTTTATTCTGGCTCAGGAACTTATCTTCGCGCACGAGGTCGTCGCCAAAACGCGCAGCGCGGCCGAAGCCCACGGAGGTAGATCCGAAGCGCTCGCGCACGCGATCCACGGCGACTGAAAGATCTCTCCGGTCGCTCGCGACGGCACCGCGCTCGTCGAGGTCGCAGAAGAGGTCGGTCTGCACGGAACCCTGCTCGGCGAAGCCGGAAACGCCGATGCCGAGCAGCCGCACCGGCATGCCCGGAGACCAAATCTTGTCGAGCAGCTCGCAGGCCACGCCCACGAAGATGTTCTCGTCGTCGGTGGGATGCGGGAGGCGGCGCTGCGCGCTTCTCCCCTTACCATATGCGTAGTTCAGCTTCACCGTGACGGTATGGCCGGCGAGTCCTTTACGGCGCAACCTCCTGCCCACGGATTCACCGAGCAGCGCGAGGGCGGCCTCGATGTCGGCGCGCTCCGTGAGGTCGTGCGCAAACGTGCGCTCGTTACTCACGGATTTCACCTCGTCGGGCGCGTCGATGGCAGAGACGCTACTCTGTTCGCACCCGGCAGCGCGCAGACGCATCGCCTCGGCGTTCACGCCGAAGACCGAAGTCAGGCGCGCTGTGGACGCCGCAGCGAGCTGGCCGAGCGTATGGATGCCGATCTTTTTGAGCGACTCCTCCGCCGAGGCACCGATCCCGCTCATCGCGCGCACGGACAGCGGTTCCAAAAAGCTCGCTTCCGTACCGGGCGGCACCACCGTGAGCCCACGCGGCTTCATGCGATCGCTCGCGATCTTCGCGACCGTCTTGTTCGGCCCCAAGCCGATCGAGCAGGTGATACCGAGCTCGCTCACGCGCCTCTGGATGCGCCGCGCGATGTCTATGGGGTTTTCACGCGAAAAGCGCCCCGGCGTGATGTCGAAGAACGCCTCATCGATCGAGACCTGATCCACATAGGGCGTCTCGTCCGCGAGGATCGCCATGACCTTGGCACTCATCTCGCGATAACGGTCGAAGTGGCCGTGCGTCCAGATAGCATGCGGGCACAGGCGCATCGCCTGGGCAGACGGCATCGCCGAATGGACGCCGAACGGTCGTGCCTCGTATGATGCCGTCGAGACCACACCGCGCTCTTCTGGAAGGCCGCCCACGATGACAGGCTTCCCCCGCCATTCGGGATGATCAAGCTGTTCCACACTCGCGAAGAACGCATCGAGATCCATGAGCCCGATCGCCGATCCCCGCCAGTCACCGAAGAGCTCGAAGATATCGTATGTCGGCGTCGTGTCGCCCATGCGCCCCTCATCCGCCCCGCGTGGCTACTTCCCTCCCCATGATACCGCCTGGAGCCCCACTCCTCCGCGACACCCTGCGGACAAGCGCGTCACTTTGGGGACGGGTACGTCTGTGCCGAAAACGACACTTTGGGGACGGGTACGTTTGTGTCGTTTTCGGCACAGACGTACCCGTCCCCAAAGTGACGCGAGAAGCGGGGGCTAGACGAGGGTGAGATCGAGGGTGGGGGCGTCGCCCCAGAGCTTCTCGAGGCGGTAGTAGTCACGCGCTTCAGGCGTGAACACGTGCACGACAACCGAGCCGTAATCCATGAGGATCCATGTGCGCTGGTCGCGTCCCTCGATAGAGAAGGGATGCTCGCCATAGGCATCGGCGACCTTCTCCTCGATCTCGTCGATAATGGTATCGACCTGTCGGGCATTCATACCGGTGGCGATCATGAAATAGTCGCACACGTCGGAAAACTCCGTGAGGTCGATAACGACGATGTCCTCGGCCTTCTTGTCATACGCGGCCTGGGCGGCAGCACGCGCGACCTCCTCGGCCGAGACGCCGGCAGCGGAAAGCGACGCCGCAGCGCGCTCAATGGAGGCGGGCGTCGCCTCGTCGGCAAAGGCGGCGGAATCGGACACGGTGGGGTCGATTAAAATCTCGGCGGAATCTTCAACCTCGGAGTACAGGGAATCATTTGCCATGGGGCACCTTTCTAACGAGCTTGCTTCGCGGTAGAGGGCCGCGCGAGCGCATAGCGGTTATAGATTTCGATGGCTGTGGGGTACAGGTACCGCCCGGTTTCGAGCACATAGATGAGGCCGCGCGAGAAGCAGTAGAAGAAGAGCTCTTCGAGCGAAACCTCTCCCACCTGAGCGCGGAGCACGTCGGCATACTCACCACGGCGACCAGGCTCGATGGCATCGGCGACGAAGACCACCATATCGAGCGGCGTCATATCGACCGCCCCGACCGTGTGGCGGGCGATCGCTTGAAACACCTCGCCGGGAAGCTCGCGGAAGAGCTCCGGCAACTCGCGAGCCGCAACAGGTCCGTGCAGCAGCGGCGCTGCAAGCGTAGGCGACCCGGCAACTTCGATGCGATAGCGAATCGCTCGGCTCACGAGCTCTTCATCGGGAAGCACCTTATCCCAATCGTGGAGCAGGCCGGCAGCTGCGGCGAGATATGCATCAACCTGGTAGGTTTCCGCGAGCTCAGTTGCCGTCTTTGCGACGCCCAGAGAGTGCCGATGGCGCTTCGTCGCGTCCTTCATGCGCACAGCAAGTAGCTCCTCGATGCGCTCGAGCTCAGTCCGCTCGCAACCGGTAAACCCCAGAGAACATGCAAGGGAACCTTGTTGCCCGCGATCCTCGGAAGCCGTCATGACTCCGCTCCCCTTTCGATGACGTCGACGTCTTGGTAGAGATTGTTCTTCCGGATATACCCCACCACGGATTCAGACGTGAGGTAGCGCACGCTTTTACCGAGCGCAACGCGTTGCCGGATGTTCGTCGAACTGATTGCGAGCGCAGGGATCTCGATGTACCGGACATCGAACGGGTATCCAGATGCCTCGATTCGTACATGCGCCTGGGAGATATCGTAGCCGGGCCGCGTCGCGGCGATGAGCGTGGCAAGCTCGGCGATATCCCCGGCGTCGCGCCAGGAGACGATATCCAAGATTGCGTCGGCGCCGGTGATGAAATAGAGCTTCACGTTATCGGGATACTGCGCGCGCAGATAGCGCAGGGTATCGGCGGTATAGGTCACGCCCGCGCGATCGATCTCGAGGCGGCTCGTGAAAAACGCCTCGTTCGCCGCCGTGGCGAGCACGGTCATGGCATAGCGATCCTCGGGGTTCGTCACGTGTTGATCGAGCTTGAACGCCGGAGCCCCGGCTGGCATGAAGAGCACGAGGTCGAGGCCGAGCGCCTCACGCGCCTGCTCGGCGGTGACGAGATGGCCGTAGTGAATAGGGTCGAAGGTGCCGCCCATGATGCCCAAACGGTATGTGCGCGACGGATCGCGCCCGATATCGGGCAACGCGAGCGCGCGTGTTCCTTCCATCCCATCCACTCCTCGAAATCGATGAAAACCAGTCTGGCTGGATTCTATCAAAACGGGTTACTCGACGTCTTCGGATGCTTCCAGATCGTCGGCGCCCTCATAGGAGAACGCCCTGCCCACGATGCGCACCTCGTCACCAGGACGGCAGCCAGCCGCCTCGAGCGCGTCGTCCACCCCCATGCGCGCGAAACGATGCTGGAGGTAGATGATGGCCTCCTCGTTCTCCCAGTCGGTCTGGACAACGAGACGCTCCACTTGCGTGCCGCTGACGCGAAAGACGCCGGGCTCTTCGCATGCCACCTGGAAGCGTGCCTCGCGCTCGCGGCGACGGCGCTCCCAGCGCTCGTCGTACACGACGGGTTCGACTTCGCTGGCGAGCTCGCTGCGCAGCCGATCGACCATCTCGCCGCAAGTGAGCATGAGCGAGTTGAGTCCGGCTCCCGTGGCAGCGGACACCGCGAAGAACGGATAACCGTCCTCGCCAGCGGCCTTGCGGAGCGCGGCTACGCGCTCGGTCATACCGGAGACATCGCACTTGTTCGCGACGACGATCTGCGGGCGCTCGGCAAGGCCTGCCGCATAGCGCCGAAGTTCCTCGTTGATAACGCGATAATCCTCCACAGGGTCGCGCCCCTCGAAACCGCCCGTGATGTCCACGACGTGCATGATGAGCGCCGTGCGCTCGATATGGCGCAAGAACTCGTGACCAAGTCCCTTGCCCTCGCTCGCGCCCTCGATGAGGCCGGGGATATCGGCCACGACATAGGAGTACTCGCCCGCGCGCACCATGCCGAGGTTCGGCACGAGCGTTGTAAACGGATAATCGGCGATCTTCGGACGGGCAGCGCTCATGCGCGCGATGAGCGAGCTCTTGCCCACGGAGGGAAGGCCTACGAGGGCGGCATCGGCCATGAGCTTCATCTCGAGCTCGATCCAATGCTCCTGAGCCGGCTCTCCGAGCTGAGCGAAGGCGGGCGCGCGACGCACGGAGGTTACGAAGTGCGTGTTGCCGAGCCCTCCCTGCCCGCCCGGGGCGACGACGACGCGTTCGCCGTCGTGCGTAAGATCGGCGATGTCAAAAAGGGGTTCCATGGTATCTGGGTCGAGCTCTCGCACCACGGTGCCCATGGGAACCTTGAGCACAAGATCCTCCCCGTCTCGACCGTCTTTGCGCGCGCCCTTGCCATGGGTACCGCGCTCGGCGCGGAAGTGATGCTTGAAGCGGTAGTCGATGAGCGACGAGAGGCGCGAAGACGCCTGGATCACCACATCGCCACCGCGACCGCCGTCACCGCCGTCGGGACCGCCCTTCGGCACATGGGCCTCACGGCGAAACGACATGCAGCCAGCTCCACCGTCACCGCCGCGGACGTTGATACGGCATATATCTGTGAACTGAGGCATTTCACGCCTTTCTTTCAAAAAACGGGAGACCCCTGGCTTGCCAGGCGGCCTCCCGCAAAACGCATGCTATGAAGGGTCTGTTACGCAGAGGCAACAGGAAGCACGCTCACGCGATGCTTGTCGCTGCGCTTGTACTCGACGGTGCCGTCGATAAGGGCGAACAGCGTATCGTCCTTGCCACGACCCACGTTCGCACCAGGGTGGATGTGGGTGCCGTGCTGACGGACGAGAATCGTGCCCGCAGTGACGGACTGGCCGGCGAAGCGCTTGCAGCCAAGACGCTGACCGCGAGAGTCGCGGCCATTACGGGAGGAACCAAGTCCTTTTTTATGTGCCATCTCTTGTACCTACTCTCTCGATCGCTAGAGCTACTCAGCGCTCTCGGCCGGGGCGGCAGCCTCGGCGTCCTTGGTGGTCTTGCGGGGCGCGCGCGTGGTAGCCTGCACCTTGGTGATCTTCACCTTGGTGAGCTGCTGGCGATGACCCTTGAGGCGATGATAGCGCTTGCGCTTCTTGAACTTGAAGACAAGCTGCTTCTCGCCCTTGAACTGGTCGACGATCTCGGCCGTGACCTTGGCCTTGGCGAGCTTCGCAGCGTCGGTGACGATCTTCTTGCCGTCGTTCAGGAAGAGGACGGGGAGCTCGACCTTGGTGCCGACCTCGCCCTCGATCTTCTCGACGGTGATCACATCGTCCTGAGCGACCTTGTACTGCTTGCCGCCGGTTGAAACGATTGCGTACATGTGTTAGCCCTTCATGCATCTGGTAGTGCAACGACCGAATATAGTAGCAGCTACATAAACCTGCGTCAACGGGAATTCGCAGAGTCTCCGCAACCTGCTTGCGCCTACGGCCTGCCGCGGCCTCCCCTCTCGCTTGTCCTTGCTCGCTGCGGAATCGCTCGAGGGGAGGCCGTGGCAGGCCGTAGGCGCAAGATCGGTTAGGCGGTGCCTCGCTCACATGCTATAAAGAAATGTGAGGTTAGAGGGGGTTGAGGGGTGTCCGTCCGCGGCTTCTCCGTATTGGTCGGTGCGTTCTACCTCGTAGTGGTCGAACATTGTGAGCTGTTGAATGCCGGTGGAGACGATGCGGGCGTCGGGCTCGCCGCGCAGCACAGCGTCGATGGCAGCGATGAGGATCTCGGGGCGGAGCGCGCCGTCGTTATCCATACGGGTGGAGAGATCGAGGACGAACGTGCCATCCTCCCCTGCCATCACATCGAAGCCTTGAAGCGTCTTCCCCAGATCGAGCACCTTCTCCTTCTTACCGCGTGCATAGGGGATCTCCCCGCGCGCAACAACGGAGGTAAGGGCATCGAGCAGGCACTCAAGCGTGACCTCGCCCGCGGCACCGAACAAGCCGATGCGGTAGTCCGCACGCGTGATGAAGGCCGTGAGGGCGTCGGCGCGAACGTCGACGTAGCCCGCCTCCTGCGGGGCAAGATCGGCGGGAGCGGCCGCGCGCAGGCGCTCGAGGGCGACAGGCGCGGGCAGGAGCTCAGTGAGGAAGACGTCGAACCATTCGCAGGAAGACGAGGTGCCCACGGGCAGCGCTGCAGAGAACCCTGCGCGCATGTGTGGCGAGAAGCCCTGGGTAACCGCATAGGGCAGGCCGGCGCGGCGCACAATGCGCTCGATGGTATGCAGCACCTCGAGGTGTCCAAGGTAGCGAAGACGACCCTGCTTCACATAGCGCACGCGCAAGCGGAAGAGCAACTGTTCAGTCATGAGCGATCACCCACCAAGACGTTCTCGGCGCCGAGCGTGGGGCAGATGCCGCAACCCGTGCACGAGCTCCTCGTGCAGTCGTCCGTCGTCGTGCCCGCAAGGGCGCGCCGCCATTCGCGCAGCAAGAAACCGCGGGAGACACCAGGGCTCACATGCTCCCAAGGCAGGTGGACATCGAGTGGGAACTCCTCCTCCGCGACCTCGCGCAGATCGATTCCGAGCTCGGCGGCCGCCGCTTCCCAGCGCTCGAGCGAGAACTGGTCGCTCCATGCGTCGAAGCGCGCCCCGCGGCGCCATGCGCCCATGATGAGCGGCGCCAGGTCGCGTCCGCCGCGCGAGAGCACGGCTTCGATGAGCGAAGTCGAGGCGTCGTGGCAGTGCACGCGGATCGCGCGGTCGTGCACGCTCTCGAGTAAAAGCTTCTGCCTGCGGCACACCTCGGCATCGTCGAGCTGACCGCACCACTGGAACGGCGTGTGCGCCTTAGGAATGAAGACCGATACCGACACCGATACCTGGATACCACCGCGTTGACCCTTAGGTATTACCTCGCGTGCGATGGAAAGCACCCGCTCGGCGAGCTTCGCAATGGCGACGATGTCCTCGTCCCGCTCTCCGGGCAGCCCCATCATGAAGTAGAGCTTCACCCGGCGCCACCCCGCCTCGAAGGCAGCACGGCACGCGCGGTCGAGGTCGTCTTCGGTCACGTTCTTATTGATGATGTCGCGCAGGCGCTGGCTGCCCGCTTCCGGCGCGAAGGTGAGGCCGCCCTTCTTCTCCCCCGCCACCTCGAGTGCCATGTCGACGCCGAAGGCATCGAGGCGCTGCGAGGGGATTGAGACAGATACACCGGTACCCTCGAGACCGCGGTTCAGACGACGCAGGATCTCGGAGCAGCAGGAATGGTCGGTCGTGGACAGCGAGGTGAGCGAGACCTCATCGTATCCGGTTGCAGCAAGGCCGCGCGACACGGCGGCGACAATCTGGTCCGGCGTGCGCTCGCGCACCGGGCGGTACGTGATGCCCGCTTGGCAAAAGCGGCAGCCACGCGCACATCCGCGCAAGATCTCGATAGAAAGCCGATCATGCACGAGCTCGGTGAAGGGAACGATGGACTGCGATACGGGGTCGGTCGCGCCGAAATCGCGCACCACGCGCTTGTAGACGACATCTGGCACCGATTCACCCGCACGGGGTGCGGTAAAGCCATGGCGGGTGCAGGGCTCATCGAAGCGCACTTCGTAGAGGGAGGGAACATAGGTACCGGGCACCTGGGAGAGGGCGCGCAGAACCTCAGCACGCGAGGCGCCTGCATCGCGCATACGCTCGTGCGCGCGGACGACCTCGACGAGCGACTCCTCACCCTCGCCGATCAGGAACGCATCGAAGAAGGGCGCAATCGGCTCGGGATTATAGACGGATGGACCGCCGCCGATCACGAGCGGATCGTCCTCGCCGCGGTCCGCGGCAAGAAGCGGAATACCGGCAAGGTCGAGCGCCTCGAGGTAGTTCGTGGCCGCCATCTCGTGCGGAATATGGAAGCCCACCACATCAAATGACGCCACGGGAGCGGCACCCTCGAGCGAGAGAAGCGGCACGTGCGCTGCTCGCATGGCATCGGCCATGTCAACCCAGGGCACGTACGCGCGCTCACACGAGATGCCATCCTCACGGTTGAGCGCAGCGTAGAGGATGGCGAGCCCTTGGTTCGGCAGGCCGACCTCGTACACATCCGGGTAGATGAGGCAGGCGCGATAGGCCGCCTCGGCCTTCGCCTTCGTCCCCCACTCGTGATCGATATAGCGGCTCGGCTTCTCAACGCGCGCGAGCAGCGGCTCGAGTTCGGAAAAACGGTCTTCGTAAACGTAGCGCACGGGTCGCATCACCCCGCCTGGGAAACGGAGGCAGCATCCGAACCCATGCCGAGAAGCTCCCGCACGCGCTTGGCGGCTGCCGTGACGTGCTCATTCACCGGGCCGTAGTCGATCCCGCGCTCATAGGCGCTCGCGAGCACGCGGCCCATGCCATACGTCCCTGCGACGGCGATGGCGGCCTTCACGACGAAGGCTGCGTGGCCCGCGCTCTTGCAGGCGACACGGGCGACGCCGCGCAATGCGAGTCCCGCCGCGAGTACGCCGGCAACCTCATAGCCGCGCTCCGGTTCGAGTTTGTAGCCGAACACGGCGGAGAGCTGGAGCACCATACCGACCTCGGTGATCGTCATGACGGGAAAATCCGCGCCGGGAATGAACGCAAGCGCACCCGTGACCATATTGGCGAGCGCCGCGGAGGTGATGATGCGGTTCGCCGCCGCGATGCGCATGAACGAGAAGTTTGCCGCGAAGGCGACGTCCTTCTCCGTGCGGTCGAGGATCCAGCGTGCGAGGGCATCGAGCAGATACGTCGAATCCGTTGCCGCGATAAGGCCAAGCAGGGGCGTGTCGGTCTTGATGAACGGAACCTCCACGCTCGACTCGGCGATCACCACGACGGGTGCCCCGGCGACGATGAGTTCGCGCACAGCGCCCTCGAGCACCGCCGAACCGCATGAGAGCACGAGCACGACGTCGGTATCGGGTCGCGGTGCGACGGGCGCAGCCGTGAGCCGTTCCACGCGCACGAGCGCCGATGTGGTCTTAGGGACGAAGGCGTCGCGCACGCACGCCACGATCGCTGGCGAGGCGGTCTCATCGACGTACACCGCGACGCGCACGGGCGCATCCGTCTCCTTCTTGGCGCTCGCGCCCACTTTCAGCACGCGACCGAGGGATTCTACGGGTAGCCTCATTGCTGCTCCAATCTAGATTGACGCCTGGCGGCGGCGCCAGATGGATTGCACGATGCCGATGATCATGCACTGCACGATCATCGAGGAAGAACCGAAGCTGATGAACGGCAGCGGGATGCCCGTGATGGGCATGAGCCCGATGCACATGCCGATGTTCTCGAAGATCTGGAACATCCACAGACCCACGAAACCCACGCACGCGAGCCGATAAAAGAGCGAATCGCACTTGATGGCGATGCGAATAACAGAGAAGAGCAGCAGCGCGAAGAGCGCGAGCAGAACGAGCGCACCGACGAAGCCAAACGTCTCGCACAGAAGGGCGAAGACGAAGTCGGTATGCGATTCCGGCAAAAAGCCGTAGGACGACTGCGTGGCGTTGCCGATGCCCTTGCCGAAGAACCCGCCCGAACCTACAGCAATCATGGACTGCAACAGGTTATATCCAGCTCCCGATGTATCTGCCTCGGGATCTAGGAACACGAGCAAACGGTTCATCTGGTACTGCTTGATGAGTGAGTTAGAGTCGCCCACGACGCCATCGATGATGGAGTCCGTCGCGAGGATGATCGACACGAGGCCGATGATGATCGCGATGGTGGAGAGCACCCATTCCTTCTTGGCACCGCTCATCATGATCGTGATGGCACCGGAGAAGAACACGACGAGGCTCGATCCGAGGTCGCCCTGAATGATGATGCAGACGAAGGGAATGGCGAGCATACCGCAGAACTTAAGGTACTCGCGAACCGTATCGATCTTTCCATGGTACTGTGCGCCGATCGCCGCCATGAAAAAGACGGTCACGACCTTCGCGAGCTCAACCGGCTGGAACGTGAGGCCGATGATCGGGAAGCGGATCCAGCCCGTCATGCCCATCGCGTTATGCGAGAGACCGGGAACATAGGGCAAGAAGATGATGATGATGTCCGCAACAAGCAGAATCGTCGAGATGTTCGCGAGGTTCGAGAGGTCGATGTTCCAGACCACCACGGCCAGAACCACGCCGATGCCGATACCCAGAAGATGGCGCGAGAACGAGACATCGGGATTCGTGAAGGAAGCGGACCACATGACGAGCGTGCCGAAAGCGAGCAGGCCGATCCAAGCGATGAACACGCCGAGGTGCACCTGCGAACGGAAGCCGCCCTTCGCGGTGCTGATCTGCTTGTTCACCTTCTGCAGGCTCTTCGCTGAAGCCGTTGCCATAGATAGCCTCCCCTCTTTCTAGCGCGTGTGGTCTTCGCCGGACGGACTCAGGGTGTCGGGCGCATCGAAGATCTGGCCGAGCACGGTGCGCACGGCGTACACGGCCGACGAACCGCCGAAACCGCCTTGTTCGAGCACGGCTGCGACAATGTACTTCGGGTCCTCATAGGGCGCGTACGTGATGAACCAGCCGTACGGGTCCTCTCCCGCCTTCTCACCCGTACCGCTCTTGCCGGCGACCGTCACCGGCAGGCTGTTGAAATGCGCGGCGAGCGAGGCCGATTCCTCGTAGATCATACGCTTGAGACCGTTGTGCACGAGGTCGAGGTGCTCTTTCTCCACCTCAGCCGTGAGCCGCTCCTTCGAGCCGGTCTCGTTGTAGCGGTAGGCGTCTTCGCCGGCGCCATCGCGCGGGAGCGCGGACAAAAAGACGGGCGGGGGGGACTCCTTGCCGCCGTTCGCAAGACCCATGTAGGCACAGACCATCTGGATCGGCGTCACGAGCAAATCGCCCTGGCCGATGACGATGTTCGACATATCGCCCGGGTTCCACGCACGGTCTTGGTCGCTGTAATCTGAGAAGTAGGCTTCCTTCCACTCCGCATCGGGAACGCGACCCTCCTGCTCGCTCGGCAGGTCGATACCCGTCGTGGATCCTAGACCCCAGCGGCGGAACATCTCCTGTAAACCCTCAGGGTTGTCCTTGCTGTAGTAGAAGTCGTGACCGATATCGTAGAACACAGGGTCGCATGAGTAGACGATACCATCTTCAAGCGTCATCGTACCGTGGCCGCTGTGCAGCCAGCAGTACTTGCCGTATGCCTCGCCGTCGCCAGTCCAGTATCCGGTGCAATTCGTCGTGCGCGTGTCCGAATAGATGCCGTACTCAAGCCCTGCGAGCGCGGAGAGCGGTTTGATGGTCGATGCGGACATGTACTGGCCGTAGATGACGCGGTTGAGAAGCGGATTGCCGCTCTCCTCGCTGTTCAACTGAGACCAAGCGTCGTTCGAGATGCCGCCGATGAAGACGGATGGGTCGAAGGAAGGAGCGCTCGCAAGCCCTAAAACATCGCCATTCGTGCAGTCGATGCACACGCAGGCGCCGTTTCTCGCCTCGGGATAGCCGAACTGCTTCGAGATGCCGATGGCATATTCGAGGCCCTCCTCGCAGGCACGCTGGATATCGACGTCGAGCGTGAGCTTGATATCCGTGCCGGCGCGCGCAGGCACCTCGCCCACCTGGCCGGTCACGTTGCCACCGGCGTCCACGGTGACGGTTTGCTCGCCGCGCACGCCCTGCAACAGGCTCTCGTACTGCGCCTCGACTCCCGCCTGACCCACGACATCGCCCGATTCGTAGGTGATCGAACCTTCGGTCTGCTCGGCCGCCTCCTGCGCCTCGAGCTGCTCCGCCGTGACGGTTCCCGTGTAGCCGAGTACGTGGCAGGCGAGCGTGCCAAAGGGATATTCGCGTTCTGTGCGATCGACCACGTAGACGCCCTCGAACTCGCCGGCGTGCTCCTGGATGTAGGCGACCGTCGAGCGGCGCACGTCCGTCGCGATAGTATGCTGCGCCTGCGCGCCCTCGGTGTTGTCACGGATGTTGCGCCGCACGGCTGGGTAGGGCAGGCCGAGAACGTTCGAGAGATGCCGCACGAGCACCGCGTCGTCCACGAGGTCGCTGTAGGCGGTCACGGCGAGCGAGGGGCGATTGCGCACGAGCTCGACGCCGTTGCGGTCGAGGATACGCCCGCGCGGGGCAGCCGTGGTGACGACGCGCGTGCGGTTCTGCACGGCAAGGTCGCTGTAATAATCGCTACGCACCATCTGCATGCTCCAAAGCTTGGCGATGAGCGCGGTGAACATCGCGCCTACGCCCGCGGCGAGCAGGGTGAAGCGTCCCTTGTAGGCGAGACCAGAGGTGTTGCCCTCCCCTTCCGAGGCCCGGGGTCGCGTGCCGTTCTTCGTATCGAAGGTGAAGCGCCCAGAGTAGCCCCTAAGGAAGATGAGGGAACCGATGACGGCGGCAAGCAGCACGAAGCCGGCAATGATGACGAGCGTTTGCGCGTTCACGTGCGCCTACCTAGCGAAAGCGCCGCGC
This sequence comes from uncultured Enorma sp., assembly GCA_905210055.1. Classification (GTDB taxonomy): domain Bacteria; phylum Actinomycetota; class Coriobacteriia; order Coriobacteriales; family Coriobacteriaceae; genus Enorma. The sequence goes on from CAJLVH010000031.1 coordinate 12,883, forward strand.
GCCACGCGGCTTCGAAGCTTGCTTGAACCTCGATCCGCCCGAGCCCGCGCGCGCACCGGGTCGCGAAAAGCTCCCGCCGCCGAGCGATGAGCCAGTCCCTGCCACCATGAGAAACGGTATGCAGGCGATGCTGGTGAGTATGGCCGTCATGAGCCCATGGCCGAGCGAGATGAGCAGGTTGCCCTCGGCTCTGAGCACCACGAGCACGATACCGTTCACGATCGAGACCGCGAGCGCTCCCGCAGCCGCCAACCGCAGCGAAGCACCAGAGAACCCGCTCGTCCCCGCGCCGCCGATCGACGAGAGCGCGAACGACGCGAGCATCGTGAGCAGCGCCATGAGCCCGACGGGTACGGTAGCTGTGAGGTCGTAGAACAGACCAGCGAAGAACCCGGCATAGACTGCCTGGGCACCATCGCCCCTAAGCGCGATGGCGAGCGCGAAGGCGAGCATGAAATTGAAGCGGCCGCCGAGAATCGAGATCTGCGGCGCAAGCGCGACCTGCAGCACAGCCGCAACAACGGCGAGAATAAAGACGATCTGATGGCGCTGAGGCGCGGTGTTCGCATACGGCATGGGCTCACCTACTCCCCGGAGCCAGAGGCATCGGAAGAAGCGCCGTCATCGGTCGAAGCATCTCCCTCGCTGCCATCGCCGTCGCTCGCATCCGCGTCTTCTCGAGTGCCACCCTGGGGATTGGCGTTCGCATCGGCGACGTCCTCATCGGTTGCGGTCTGGTCGCTCGTGAGCGAGGTGATGACGAGAACCTCCTCGTTGTTCTCGGTATCCGAGGAAGCGGGCGTCACGATAATCGTGTAGTACGAGGCGTTATCGGGACGGTCGACGGATGCGACCACACCGAGCGGCAGACCCTTGGGATACACCCCGCCCAAACCCGAGGACACGATGATATCGCCTTCCTGGACATCGGAATCGATCGTCACGAACTCAAGGCGAAGCGTCCCGTCGGGCTGCCCCTGAAGGATGCCCTGGGCGCGCGTGCTCTGCACCATGGCCGAGACACCGGAGTTCTCGTCCGTGATGAGGCGTACCGTCGAGGTGGTCGGCGAGACCTCGATGATCTGCCCGATGATGCCAGCGGAGTTGCACACGGGCATGTTGATCGCGAGCCCGTCGAGCGAGCCTTTGTTGATGGTCACGGTGCGCGACCAGGCGTCGCCAGACTCTCCCACGATGCGGGCGGCAGTCGATTGCAGGTTATACGTGGACTGCAAGCCGAGCAACCCTTCCAGGCGCTCGGCGGTGGCCTGCGCCTCGGTTAGCTCCGCGACCTTGGCCCGCAGCTCCTCGTTTTCCGCCTCGAGATCGGAGAGGGTCTCGGGCGAAGCGGTGAGGTTCGAGGCGACGTTGCCGATCGCGTTGAACGGAGAGGCGATAGCCGAACCGAGGTAGCGCACCGGCGCGGTCACGGTCATGACCATAGAACGGGCGCCATGGATGATGCCCGCTTCACCCTCACGGATGTAGAAAGTGAGCAGGAGCACCGAGATGATGCACAGGACGACGAACGGACGCATGCCGTTCGACTGCCTGCGATTGTTCAGGTTCGAAGAAAACCCTTGGGATCGCGGCACGGGTTATGCCTCCTATGCGTTCCCCTGCACGAAACCGCCGTCGAAGGCGTTCGCCTCGAGCACGCGGGCGCAGCCGTTCACAACGTTATCGAGCGCGGTCGGGCTCACGTTAACGGAAACGCCCGTCTCCTCGCGCAGCAAGATGTCGAGGCCGCGCAGCAGGGCACCGCCACCGGTGAGCAGGATACCGTAGTACATGAGGTCGGAAGCGAGGTCGGGTGGCGTGGCGTCGAGCGCATCCTTCACGGCCTTCGTCATATCCTCGAGCGGCTTCTGAAGCGCGCGGCGAATCTCCTCGCTCTCGATGCGCACGGTCTTAGGCAAGCCGGTGATGACATCGCGGCCGTTCACCTCGACGTCGAGCTCGTCCTTCAGCGGCACGGCAGAGCCGACCTTGATCTTGATGTCCTCGGCGGTGCGCTCGCCGATAGCGAGGTTGTAGGCATCGCGCACGTGCGTCAAGATCGCGCGGTCGAACTCGTCACCGGCAACGCGGACAGACTGCGAGACGACGATACCGCCCATGGCGATGACCGCCACCTCGGTGGTGCCGCCGCCGATATCGATGACCATAGAACCCGTGGGCTCTTCGACGGGCAGATCCGCGCCGATGGCAGCAGCCATGGGCTCCTCGATAAGGTACGCCTGGCGCGCGCCGGCAGACATCGTTGCCTCGAACACGGCGCGCTTCTCGACGGAGGTCACGCCCGAAGGAACGCACACTACGACGCGCGGCCTGGGCGTCCAGGGATAGCGCTTCTCACTCGCTTTGTCGATGAAGTAACGCAGCATTGCCTCGGTGACGTCGAAGTCGGCGATAACGCCGTCCTTGAGCGGACGGACGGCGACGATGTTGCCCGGCGTGCGACCGAGCATGCGCTTCGCCTCGATGCCCACGGCGAGGATGCGGTCGTCGTTCTTATCGATGGCGACCACGGAGGGCTCGCGAATCACGATGCCCTTGCCGCGCACGGAAACGAGGGTGTTCGCCGTGCCGAGGTCGATCGCCAGATCGCCGTCGTACTGGCCGAACAGTATATCCATCAAAGAAAACAACTTGGTCTCCAAGAACTCATCTGAGCGCGCCTCAGAGCGTGCATTCGCGTCGATTGGCGTCAAGTGTAGTGCAAACTGATGCCGCCCGCACAAGGCAGGCGGCATCAGCCGTCAAATTACACAAGCTATTCAGCTGTCCCATCGGTGCCAGAGGCGTCTTCCGCAGGGGTTTCGGCAGCAGCGTCGGCCTCGTCCGCGGTCGCGGAAGCAGCGTCGGCCTCGTCCGCGGTCGCGGCATCCGCGTCGGCGACATCGGACTCATCGCGCGAGACGCCATCGCGATGAAGCTCGATCGAGGCGACGGCCCAGCCGATATGGTTCGCCCCGCGCACGAACGAGACGTCGTACTCCGTGGTGGCGCCCATCGAAAGCTCCACCGAGACGAGCGCAGTGGACTCGGTCATGGACTGGTCCATGTTCGTGATGGTGGGCGTCGCGCCCTCGGGGATCGACGAGACGATCTGCGGGCGGGCGG
>CAJLVH010000032.1 GCA_905210055.1 uncultured Enorma sp.
TGGCCATTTTTGAAAGCTTGGTGACAGCGATCCTGCGGAAAGGTGGGTGCGGTTTTCTCGTAGCTGGGATAACCGGGCGTGCTACCAGCACGGTGAACGAAGCGCACCCCTCTTTCCGCAGGATCGCTGTCACCAAGCTTTCAAAAATGGCCACAAAAGCCGAAATTCCTATCACGGGAAGGAACAGGACGGGCTCACTTCAAGCTTTTGGCGGTGAGGCTCGTCCTGTTCCATCATGCATGCGCGCGATGTTGGCTCTGCGGGGTTGTCGGCTCTTGTGAGGTTGTTAGCTCTTGCGAGGCGCCGCTGAAGCGAATCGGAGCCGCTCGCTATGCTTTCTCCTCCACGGTAAGGTCGGCGCGCGCCATAGCCTTCTCGAAATCGCGTGTGCCGCGGAAAACCTCCTGCTTATAGGGGTTTACGCCGAGCTTTTTCGCACGATAGATGATGTAGGCGAGCGCTGCCACGTTCGCCGCGAGGGCGAGCGCCGATACCACGAGGTTCACCGTGGGGTCGTTTACGGAGTTCGTAGAGAAGACGCTGTAATCCTGGAACATGGGGAATACCTGGGCAAACATACACCACAGCGCGAGCGTGTTCGCACGGTTCTGAATCCAGCCGCCCTTGTTCCAGAAGAAATTCGCCACGGTTGGGGCGAGCAGCAGCGCCAGGCCGCAGTACCAGGCATGCGTGGGCAGGCAGTTATAGGTGTAGCAGAAGTTCCACAGGTCGTAGGCGATGATGAACACCCAGGTCATATCCGGCCAGAGCATGTCGTCACGCTTCTTTGACACGTAGATGCCCCACCAGCCGGTCATGCAGAGGATGTTCAGGATGCCTGCGACGCCGTTGAACACGTTGTGCCAGCCGCCCATGAGCGTTACGCCCTCGCTCGACACCCAGGTGGTGTTCCATGCGCGCACGGCGCTCTCGAAATCGCTCACCACGGCGATGAGGATGTTGATGGCAACGATTACGAACGGATACGCCTTGAACCAATGGCTCTTGCCGATCGAACCCCAGCGGTACTTGAGCACCATGAAGCCGATGCATCCGGCCGTGGCGGCATAGAGCTTGGCGTAGTGGAACCAGCTGTTCATATACACGTAAGTGGGGTTGTTGAGCGCCCACTCCATACCCATCCCAGCACAGAGGTAGATGGCGGCGAAGTAGACGGTAAGCGCCGCCGGTAGGATGAGGAAGCAGAAGATGCCGCCCGCTTTAGAGCGGCGTGCGACCTCGTTTGCTAGGATGAGGCAGACGAAGACCGCCACCCATCCGATCCACTGATACATGGCGGTTGCGCCATAGACATCGAACAGCATGGATCCTCCGATCTTGTAAGGCGAATAGAAACGTTAGGGTAAGTTTTGTAGAATGTTGACGGTTCGTCAATATCTTAGTTGACGAACCGTCAACAGATGAAGGGCGAACGGTCGCCGAACGCATCACATACGACGCTGTGCCATATGGTATGTTCTGGTGACTCATTTGGGACGGGTTTGGGTGAGTCATTTCGCACGCGCACGGTGTTGAGGGATTGAGGTCGCCTGAACCGATCCCGATATCTCGAAAGGAGAGCGACGTATGGCCGACGTGCGCATCATCGAGGTCAAGGAGAGCGTCTTTGCCGACAACGACCGTAAAGCGGCAGAGCTGCGTGCGCGCAACAAAGAGCGCGGTACGTTCTTGCTGAACCTGATGTCGAGTCCCGGCTCCGGTAAGACCACGACCTTGAAACGCACCATCGAGGCGCTCGACGGACGCCTGAGCATCGCGGTGATGGAAGCTGATATCGACTCGGATGTCGATGCGCGCGCCATCGCTCAGACGGGCGTCACATCGGTGCAGGTGCACACGGGGGGCATGTGCCACCTCGACGCATACATGACCGCGGAAGGGCTTGAGGCGCTCGAGAACGAGGCTGGAGCTCCCATCGACCTCGCCATTCTTGAGAACGTGGGCAACCTGGTATGCCCGGCGGAGTTTGACACGGGCGCTTCGGCGAACGTCATGATCCTCTCTGTACCGGAGGGCGACGACAAGCCGCTGAAGTACCCGCTCATGTTCTCGATCTGCGACGTGGTGCTCATCAACAAGATCGACGCGCTGCCGGCGTTCGACGACTTCTCGCTCGAGCGCGCGGTCGAGAACATCCATATGCGCAACCCCGAAGCGCTTGTCATCCCCATAAGCGCCAAGACGGGTGAGGGAATCGATGCGTGGGCGGCGTGGCTGCACGACGCCGTTGCCGCGTGGAAGAGCGGCGCATAGCTGCAGGCAAGAGGGGGTTGAACGGAGGCGGGTTCATCTCGAGCTTTTCAGCCAATTTCCACCGCGTGGAACATGAGTTGAAGCGAGCGCGTCCCCAGCCAGCCGTTCTCAGCCAGCCCATTCGGCTCGTAGTTAGGAAAAGGAGTACCTATGGACATCAACGGCCCCGGCCTCTCGTACAGCGAGCCCGATATCGGTGCGGAGTTCGTCCCGCCGCTGCCAGAGCATCCGCGCGAGAAGATTGTGGAACTGTGTCGGCACCTCACCAACCGCACGCTCGGCAAGGGCAACCTGCTTGCCTACGAATACTGGGCGTTCGAGGGCGTCACCACCGACGAGATGGCCGACGTGCTCTTGAAGCTCAAGGTGCGCAAACCCTATACGTTCGAGGAAGCGCAGAAGGCGACCGGCCTGCCGCCCGAGCAGCTCCATCCCCTGCTCGACGAGATGTCGATGATCGGTCTTTTGGAATACAACTGGGAGAATCCCACACGCACGAAACAATGGGTGAGCCCCATTCTCGTGCCCGGTTCGGCCGAGTTTCTCAACATGCGCTGGACGCAGATGAACGAGCATCCGGCCACGGCCAAGTTCTTCGAGCAGGCGTCGAAGGGCCCCTTGTCGCGCATCACGCCGATGGTTCCGCCTGGCGGCGCGGGGATCGGCATGCATGTGATCCCCGTGGAACGCGCAATCGAGATGGAGAACCAGTCCGTTTCGATCGAGCACATCAGCCACTGGCTCGACAAATACGACGGCAAGTTCGCCGCGAGCCCGTGCAGCTGCCGTATGAGCCGCTCCGTGTTGGGCGAAGCCTGCGGCGACGACCCCGCGGATTGGTGCATAGCCGTGGGCGACATGGCAGACTACGTGGTGGAGACCGATAAGGGCGGCCGCTATATCACGCGTGAAGAGGCGCTCGAGATTCTCCAACGCGCCGAGGACAACGGCTTCGTGCATCAGATCACCAACATCGACGGTGAGAACAAGATTTTCGCTATCTGCAACTGCAACGTGAACGTGTGCTATGCGCTGCGCACCTCGCAACTGTTCAACACGCCGAATCTGTCGCGTTCGGCCTACGTGGCTCGCACCGAGGCTGATAAGTGCGTAGCTTGCGGCCGCTGTGTGGAGGTGTGCCCGGCGGGCGCCGTCAAGTTGGGGCAGAAGCTTTGCCTGGCCGATGGCAGCGTGGTCGACTATCCCAAGCAGGAGCTACCCGATGCCGTGAGCTGGGGGCCGGAGAAGTGGTCGCCCGATTACCGTAACAAGAACCGCATCGAAACGTACGATACGGGCACCGCGCCCTGCAAGACGGCGTGTCCGGCGCATATCGCGGTGCAGGGCTACCTGAAGCTCGCCTCGCAAGGGCGCTACACCGATGCGCTCGCGCTCATCAAGCGAGAGAACCCGCTCCCCGCAGTGTGCGGACGCATTTGTAATCGGCGCTGCGAGGATGCGTGCACGCGCGGGCGCGTGGACGCTGCGGTGGCGATTGACGAGGTGAAGAAGTTCATCGCCGATCGGGATCTCGACGCGTCGACGCGTTACATCCCGCCTGCGGTGGTGCCGCGCGTCCAGGGCGGCTTCGACGAGAAGATCGCGATCATCGGAGCTGGGCCCGCGGGCCTTTCCTGCGCGTTCTATCTGGCCGAGAAGGGTTACAAACCCGTGGTGTTCGAGAGCCACGAGCGTCCGGGCGGCATGCTCACCTACGGCGTGCCCTCGTACAAGCTTTCGCGTGAGGTTATCCAGGCAGAGGTCGACGTGATCGAGGCGATGGGTGCCGAGTTCCGCTACGGTGTGGAGGTCGGGCGCGATGTGACCATCGCCCAGCTGCGCGAACAGGGTTTCAAGGCGTTCTATGTGGCGATCGGGTGCCAGGATGGGCGCCTGCCCGGCATTCCCGGAGAGACGCTGCTCGGTGCGGAGACCGCCGTCTCGTTCTTGGAGCGCGTGTCGTGCGAGGTCGCCGCGGGCGAGCTTGAGCAGCTCGATGGGCGCACCGTGGTGGTGGGCGGCGGCAACGTCGCCATCGATGCCGCGCGCACGGCAGCGCGCCTGGGCTCGCCGCATGTCGAGATGCTCTGTCTCGAGCAGGAAGACGAGATGCCTGCGACCGCGGAAGAAGTGCGCGAGGCCATCGAGGACGGCGTGCATATCAGCCACGGCTGGGGTCCGGTGGAGGTGCGTGCGGGCGAGGACGGCCGCGTGCACGAGGTCGTGTTCAAGCGCTGCACGCGCGTGTACGATGACGAGGGACGTTTCGCCCCCGTGTATGACGAGGAAGATACATGCACCATCGCTGCCGATCGCGTGGTGTTTTCCATCGGTCAAGCCGTGCGCTGGGGTGACTTGCTCGAGGGAACCGCTGTGGAGCTCGGACGCGGCCAGGGTGCCGTCGCCGATCCCAAGACGTACCAGACCGCTGAACCCGACATCTTCGTGGGCGGCGATGTCTACACCGGTCCCAAGTTCGCCATCGATGCCATTGCAGCTGGTCACGAGGCCGCCATTTCGCTGCATCGTTACGTGCAGCATGCGACGCTTACCATCGGACGCAACCCGCGCGCGTACCAGCAGCTCGATCGCGACAACATCGACCCGGGCAGTTACGATACGACGGCGCGTCAGGAGCCTGCAGTGGCCGAAGCGCTCGGTCGCACGTCGGGGCCGTTCAAAGAGTATGTCGCGACCTTCAGCGAGGAACAGGTGCGTGCCGAGACCGCGCGTTGCCTGGGATGCGGTGCGAGCATCGTGGACGAGAACAAGTGCATCGGTTGCGGCCTGTGCACCACGAAATGCGTGTTCGATGCAATCCACCTGCATCGCGAGCATCCTGAGGCGAGCACGATGATCAAGTACGAGGACAAGCTACCCGCGATCGGCAAATACGCACTCAAGCGCGCTATCAGGATCAAATTCGGCGGGAAGAAGAAGTAAACCAAGGCGGGGTGGATGGCGGGCTTGCCCCATCCCCCCCCTGCCCGTTGGGGCGGCGGCGCGACCACCTGCGCGAGCTGAGGAAGGAATGTCGTGCACGAGTTAGGAATCGTGTTCTATATCATCCGCGACGTAGAGGAAGCGGTACGTGGTGCCGAGGTGAGCGCGGTGCAAAGCGTGACGCTCGAGCTCGGCGAGGTCTCGGGTGTGGTGCCGAGTTACCTGCAGCATGCGTGGCGCTGGGCAGCCGACAAACACGACCTGCTGCGCGGCTCCGAGCTTGTCATCGAGGATATTCCTGCGGTGACGCGCTGCAATGGGTGCGGTGCGCGCTATGGCACGGTGGAACATGGCCGCATATGCCCTGCGTGCGGAAGTGAGAATACGGTGCTTGAGCAGGGGCAGGAGGTCATGATCAAAGAGGTCGCGGTGGTTTGAGCCCGTTGTGGGACCGCTCGCGCCGGCGAATCGGGTACCATCGAAATGCGGATAGTTGGAAGGGGCGTTTTTATGGTCGAAGAGCAAGAGTTGCGCAAGCAGCCGCGGACTTCTCAGAAGGTTCAGCACGACAAGCCTGCCGATCCCTTCCTGCGCGCGGAAAACGAGGATGATGACGGTTACGATCCCTATTCCGATCGTCGTCCGGAACCTGAACCGCTTTTTGAGCGCGATCCATGGGGCTAGAACGCGCCGCGCCCCTGTAATCAACGACATGCTCGCGTTGTCGGTTGGGCAATCGGGCGTGTTGTGGTCAATTTTGAAAGCTTGGTGACACCAATCCTGCGAAAACGGGGGTGCCTTGCTGCCACCGCCCAGGTAGCAGCCATGGTTATCCAAGCTACGGGGAATCCGCACGGGTCTTTCCGCTGGATTGATGTCACCAACCTGCTATTATTTGGCCACTGGAGCCTGAATTGTTATCTCGCCGGCCGGCGGTTTTTGTATTTCTCGGTATAACCCTCGATGTGAAGCGTGCAGGCGATGATTTCCTTGATGACCTCGACCGGCACGTCCTGGTGCGAGCGGATATACAGGATGAGGCCGCTGATGAGCACATAGAAGGTCTCGAAGACGTTGTCGATCAAGACCTCATGGTGCTCTGCGAAGTCCACGACGGTCGACTCGCACATATAACGTGCGCAGCGCTCTGCCACGCGGTTGACGAACGCGGTGTAGAGCACGGCATCCCCGCCGACCGAGATCGACCCGGAAATGCCGGGCATCTCGAGCACAAGGGTCTTGAGCAGCTCGGAGATGCTGTCGAGTGCGCCCTCGATGTCACCGAACACGCGGCTCTCGTTCCAGTTGCGCAGGCGCGCGATAAACGCATCGATGGTGTAATCGAGTGCCGCGGAGAGCGCGTCTTCCTTGTTGGGAAAGTAGTGATAGAAGAGCGAGCGCGTGCAACCTACGCGCTCCGAGACGCGCGAGACGGAAAGCTTGCCGATTCCCTCCGTCGAGCACACGTCGATGACTGCTTGGAGAATCTCTTCACGGCGAGCGTCGTATGCGTGGCGACTGCTCCGGTGCGAATCGTAGTGTGTAGACATGGCGTCTCCTCTCCTGTGGTGGAGTAACATCAGTGTACTTGGTATTGACGCTGTGTCAGCACAGATTGACAAATATTCTTAGGTTGTTAGCGTGTGCGGGTGGATGAGCGCTGTAACCAGAAACGGCGCCGCTCGTGCGACGCCGCATTTTTGCCTGGTGCCCCCGGGCGGATTCGAACCGTCGACACCCGCTTTAGGAGAGCGGTGCTCTATCCCCTGAGCTACGGAGGCAAGTATCTAGATTCTAGCAGAACGGCGAGCGCTCGCCATGCTGATTGCCGTCCCGCCTTGCAGCACGGGTTTCGTACACATTGAAAAGCGGATTTCCGGGGAATTGCCTTGCTGTGAAAGAGGGAGACGGCACATGTGTGCACATCGCCCTCTTGGTACATGGATTGCTTGGGGGCGTTACAGCCCGGGCGCCCATTCTTCTTCGGAATTCCCGGAATCGGTGTTGGGGTCGGTCGCCGGCTCTGGATCGGTTGCCGGATCCGGGTCGGGTTCGGGTTCCGGCTCGGCACCCTCAGACACATAGATCGTGACGGTGCTGCCCGGTTCCGCCTGTCCCGTAGGATCTTGGCTCATCACGACGCCTGCGCTATAGCGGTTGCTATATCCACCGGATTGCCTGTTTACTGAGAAACCAGCCTCAGAAAGGATGTTTATCGCTTCTGCCTCGCTGTAACCAACTACGCCGGGCACGTTTTCGGAATCCGGGCCGCTGGAGACCTTGTACGTCACCGTGGAACCCTCATCGACTTCCTCGCCTGCTTCGGGGTTTTGCTCGAAAACAGTACCCTGCTCGGCATCGTTCTCCTCCATGACGGGGTGTCCGGTGAGTCCGGCTTCCTCAAGGAGCTGCTCGGCCTCTTCCTGGGTTCTCCCCACAAGGTTGGGCACTTTGGTGGTCTTCGTTTCCGGCCCCTGCACGATGGTGATGTCGATCTTGTCGCCCGCATGCACCGAACGTCCCTCACGCGGCGTCTGGTCCATGATCTCGCCCTCGGCGTACTCATCGCTGTATCCGGGGTCTACGTTACCCAGTTCCAGATCGTATTTCGCGAGCTCCGCCTCCGCTCCCTCCTGCGTCATGCCGAGGAGGTTGGGTGCGGGGAACTCCTGGTTTTCGCCGCCGAGCAGCGTCATGGCGGCGAACGCGATGACGCCGATCGCCACGATCACGCCGATGACGATGCCCACGATCTTGCCCGTGTTGTTGTGCTTGGGCTTGGGGTCGTAAGAGCCCTGTCCGCCGGACGCGCTTGCCTGGCCATTCGCGCCGCCGCGCACGGCCGTGGAGCCTATGCTGGCAGGACGTGCCATGGCCTGGGTTTTCTCGGTCATGACGCGGGTCTCGGTGGTGCCTGCGCCGCCCATGCCGGCGATGGCGCCGCCAGCGAGGACGCGCGTGGGCTCCGGTACGTCGACCTGGCGGCCGGCGAGGTAGGCGTTGAGCGCGAGGCGCAGCTCATCGGCCGACTGGAAGCGGTTCGCCGCATCTTTCTCCATGCAGCGCAGGATGATGCGCTCGAGGTTGGGGTCGAGGTTGGGATTGAGCTGCGAGGGCGGAACGGGCAGCTCGTTCATCTGCTTCACCGCGACGGAGATGGCGTCTTCGCCATCGAAGGGTACCTGGCCGGTGGCGCATTCGTACATCACCACGCCGAGCGAGTAGATGTCGGAAGTGGGGCCGAGCTCCTGCCCGCGCGCCTGCTCGGGCGACACGTAGTGCGCGGTGCCCAGTACATTGTTGTCCTGCGTGAGGTGGCTGTTTTTAGCGCGCGCGATGCCGAAGTCCATGACCTTGATGTTGCCGTCGGGCAGCACCATGATGTTTTGCGGCTTGATGTCGCGGTGGATGATCTCGTGCTTATGGGCGACGGAGAGCGCGCCGCAGATCTGGCTGCCAATTTGTGCGACCTTCTTGGGATCGAGCGCGCCATGGCTGCGGATGCCGCTTTTCAGGTCGGTGCCGCGCAGGTACTCCATGACGATGTAGTAGGTGTCGCCGTCTTTGCCCCAGTCGTAGATGCCCACGATATACGGGCTCTGAAGGCCGGCCGCTGCCTGAGCCTCCTGCTTGAAGCGGGCGGCGAACGTAGCATCTGCCGCGTACTGCGGAAGCATGATCTTGATCGCCACCGTGCGGTCGAGCACCTGGTCTTGCGCGCGGTAGACGGTCGCCATGCCGCCAGAACCGACCCTGTCCTTGATGAGGTACCTTCCCCCGAGGACCTGCTGCTGCATCGTTACTCCTCACAAACCTTACTTCGTACGTGCCAGAGCGCGTAAACTCATCATCTGCCTCATGCGTCACGACCCCTGGGCCGCGAGCGCCGCTGCCAGCACCGTTCCGGCGACCGCTGCCGCCGAGGTACCGTCACTCGAATAATCCTCGATCACCACCGAGATGGCGACCGTCGGGGTGTCGTAGGGCGCAAAGCCCACGAATGTGGAGTTCACCTGGGACGAGGTGGCCTCAGCCGTGCCCGTCTTGCCAGCGACTTGCACGCCGGAGACCTGCGCCGCGCTGCCGGTGCCGTCCTCAACGACCCCGAGCATCGCCTCGGCAACCTGCGACGCGGTATCGGCGCTGACCGCCTGGCCGAGCGAGCGCGCCTGCGTGGTGTTGACGACGGTGCCGTCGGGTGCGAGCACCTGCGAGATCACGTAGGGGTTCATGACGATACCGTCGTTGGCAATCGCGGCAGCCATCACGGCGTTCTGCATGCAAGTGGTCTGCGGGCCGGGGGTATGACCCTGGCCGACGGGCTGACCAGCGCCCGCCCACGCGGTCTCCCACTCCGTCATCTCGGCGGGATCGGGCATGACGGAGGCGGTGGTGGAGAAGTCCTGGCCGAGCGATTGCCCGTAGCCGAACGCGCGTGCATACTGCACGAGGTTATCGGCTCCCATCTCGGTCGCAACCTGACCGAACGCGGTGTTCGCAGAGACCTCGAACGCGCGGTTGAGGCTGATGGTGCCCCAGTCCGTGTGGCCGATGTTCGTGACGTTTGCGTCGCCGATCTCGAGCTCGCCGGGCGAATCGTACTCGGTATCGAGTGTGGCCGAGCCGCTTTCGAGCGCTGCGGCGAGCGTGAGCACCTTGAACGTGGAGCCGGGGGTGTAGAGCGCCTGGGTCGCGCGGTTGTACTCGCCGGTCCCCTCGCTGCCGGATTCGCGTACGGAGTCGATGTCGGTGTTGTCATAGCTCGGCGAGCTTGCCATGGCGAGCACGGCGCCGGTGCGCGGGTCGAGCACCACGATGGCACCGGTGCGCCCTTGGAGCGCCCGCTCTGCCGCCGACTGGATACGCGAGTCGATGGTGAGTACCACCGAGTTACCCGGCTGTGCGACGCCGGCGAGCGAGAGCACGGCATTCTCCCAGCTCGAATAATCCTTCGATCCGGTAAGCGTGTCGTTCATGGTGCTCTCGACGCCCGAGCTGCCGAAGCGCGTGGAGTAGTAACCCACCGTGTGCGCGGCCATGTTGCCGTTGGGATAGGAGCGCACGTAGGTGCCGTCGTCCTGGCGCACGGACTCGGCGAGCGTGAGCCCGTCCGAGGTGATGATCGATCCGCGCTGGATGTACGCCTGGCGCATGATCGTGTGGTTGTTGGACGGAATGCTCTGGTATTCGTCGGCCTTGATGATCTGGATATAGGTGAGATTGCCGATGAGCACCGCGAAGAGTGCGGTGAAGAGGAACACCGTGCGGGTGAGGCGCTTGGCGAGAGCGACGCGGCCGAGTACGCCGGATTCGGGCGTATCGAGCAGGCGCCTCCGCAGTCGCGAACCCGGGCGCGCGTGTGAGCCGCCGAGGCTGCCCGAGGTGGAGGTGCCAGCGAATCTGCTGCCGGTGGAGCGTCCGCCGGTGTTGCCGCTGGCGCTGCGAGATCCAGTGAAGAAGCGTGTGCCCACGCTGCTGAGCTTGCCTTCGGCCACGGCCGCTGCGCTGGCGGAGCCTGCCGGGATGGCTGCCATGATGCCCGTGCCGGTGAGTTCGGTCTCGCGTCCGGTGGCCTCGTCGCCCGCGCGCATGAGCAAACCGACGATGATGAAGCTCGCCAGAAGCGACGAACCGCCCTGGCTCATGAAGGGCAGCGTCACGCCGGTGAGCGGGATAAGCTTGGTCACACCGCCGATGATGAGGAATGCCTGGAACGAGATGGCGGCAGTGAGGCCGGTGGCCGAGAACGCCGCAAGGTCGCTCTTGGCGCGCGCCGCGGTGGTGAGGCCGCGTACTGCGAAGAGCATGAAGAGCAAGATCACGCCCGTGGCACCTAGAAGTCCCATTTCCTCGCCGATGGCCGAGAAGATGAAGTCCGAGGCTACGACGGGGATGTAGTCGGGCATGCCGCGGCCGATTCCCGTGCCCACGAGGCCACCGTCGGCGAGCGAGTAGAGCGACTGTACGAGCTGGTAGCCGCCGCCCTGGGCGTCGGCGAAGGGGTCGAGCCAAATGGCGAAACGCGTGCGCACGTGCCCCATGAGCTGGTACATGCCAAAACCGCCCACGAACAGGAGCACGATCCCGATGACGACGTAGGAGATGCGCCCCGTGGCAACGTAGAGCATGATGAGGAAGAGCGTGTAGAACAAAAGCGCCGATCCCAGGTCTCGCTCGAAGGCCACCACGGCCAGGCACACGCCCCACACCGCGAAAAGCGGCGCGAGCAGGCGCAGACGCGGCACCTTGAAACCCAGGATGTTGTGGTTGGCGATGGAGAGCAGCTCGCGGTTCTCCGAGAGGTAGCCTGCGAGGAAGAGCACGATGGCGACCTTGGCGAACTCACCGGGTTGGATGGTGAAGGAACCGATCTCGATCCAGAGCTTGGAGCCGTAGCGATCCGTGCCGATGAAGATGGGCAGCAGCAGCAGCACGATGCCGGCGAGGCCGAGCGTGTACTTGTAGCGCTTCACCACGTCGAGGTTCTTCACGAGGGCGAGCGTGCCGATCATGAGCGCGATGCCTACGAAGAGGTAGATGACTTGGTTTATGGCCGATGACGGCGCGAGGCGGGTGACGAACGTGATGCCCACGCCCGAGAGCACGAAGACGATGGGTAGGATCGCCGGATCTGCGCCAGGGGCGAAGAAGCGCACACCGATATGCGCCGCGGCGAACGCGGCGAAGAGGCCGAGCGGCACGGCGAGCGTGCCAAACGAGAGCGCGGCACCTGTAGTGACCACGTAGAGCGCATAGAGCAAGATAACGGGGAAGGCCGAGCCAATGAGCAACATGAGCTCGGTGTTGCGGCGGCTACCCATCACGCATCCCCTCCCTCGGCGTTCGTCGCGGCATCTTGTACCTGCGGCTCATCGGTATCGTTGGCCGTGTCGGTCGTGCTGCCTTCGATGGCGGCGGCGTTTTCTTCCGCGCGGGTACGGTCTGCGGCGATTTGCTCGCGGTAACTCGAGAGCGTGGCACGTGCCTCGTCCATGCTGCTCTGGCCGATGCCCTCTTGCAGGCGGTTCTGCGTATCTGCGGGAAGATCCCCGATCGAGATCGCCGTCTCGTCGTACAGGCGGTAGAGGTCGATGCCCAGGAAGGATTCGGGGACACCGGTGTAGATGGCCACGCGGCCATCGTATACGCCCAGGAACAGCGAGTTCATGATGATGAAGGCGCCGATGCAGCATGCCGCGACGAGCGCGACGACGATGCCCGCGAGTCCGACGAGGAGGTTCCTGCGGCGCCGGCGCACGAGGTCGCGCATGCGCCCGTCGTCGACCACGTCCACGACCACGACGGTCACGTTGTCGCCGCCGCCCGCGGCGAGCGCGGCGTCGACGAGGTTGTCGGTGCACAGCTGTGCGGTGGGGGATTGCGTGGCGACCGCTTCAATCTCGGCGTCCGGAATCATGCTCGAGAGGCCGTCCGAGCACAAGATGAGCCGGTCGCCCTCCTCGATGTTGAGCTGGAAGTGATCCGCGTACATGGCGGGATCGGAGCCGAGCGCGCGGGTGATGACGGAACGGTTGGGGTGGATGCGCGCTTCGTCTGCCGTGATTTCGCCGGCATCGACGAGCTCCTCAACGTAGGAATGGTCATGCGTGACGCGGATGAGCGTGCCCTCGTGCAGCAGGTAGGCGCGCGAGTCGCCCACATGCGCGATGGCGAGCGATGTGCCCTCGATGTAGGCGACCGTCGCCGTGCAGCCCATGCCGGGCTTGCCGAGGCCGTTGTCTGCGGCTTCGATGACAGCTGCGTTCGCCGCTTCGACGGCGGCGGCAAGGCGTGCGGGGTCTGCTTCCTGCGGCGCGAGCTTCGCGATGGTTTCCACCGCGATGGATGAGGCTACCTCGCCTGCGGCATGGCCACCCATGCCGTCGCATACGCAGAACAGTGGCGACTGCACGAGGTAGGAATCTTCGTTGTGCGTGCGAACGCAGCCCACGTCGGAGCGGGCGCCCCACATGAGCGACGTGCTCGTGCCGGCGTCGTAGGTTGACTCGGTGTCGATGCGCTCGGGAGCGATCGCGGGGAAGCTCTGCGTCGAGCCGGGGTCGGAGAGCTTCTGCTCCACCGCGGTGACGTCGATTTCCGCCGTGGCGTCGGGGCGCGCGACAGCGCTCGGCGCCGCCGGGGCGTCGTGCGGAATGGGATCTGGTCCCGTGGTGAAGATGTGCTCTTCAGACGTCATCGACGGTTCACTTTCATCACGACATCACCGATCTGCACCTCGTCGCCCTCGCGCAGCGTCGCGGGTTCCAGGAGTTGGCGGCCGTTCACGAGCGTGCCGTTGAGGGAGTTGAGGTCTTCGATAACGAGCGCAGGCCCCTGCAACGAGAAGCGCGCGTGCGAGGCGGAGACGAACGGCTCATTGATGCAGATATCGGAGCTAGGCGAGCGGCCGACGATCACAGGTCCCAGCATGTCCACGTGGATGCCGCGGATGCCGCGCGGGCCTTTGTCGACGTCGATCGTCCAGATGGCGGAATCGCGACGCTGCCCGCGCACGAGCCCCACACCGGTCTTCATGACGGCGAAGAGGAAGATGTAGAGCAGGACGACGAGGACGATGCGCCCTATGAAGAGGATGACATCGATCATTGCCTAGCTCCTGAACTCGAACGTGCTGAGGCCGAAGGTGATGACGTCGCCGTTACGCAGCGGGCAGCGGGTGATGCGACGGTTGTTCACGAGCGTGCCGTTCGTGGAGTTGAGATCCTCGATAGACCACTCCGTGCCGGCGAGCGTGATCTGCGCGTGCCGGCGGGACACATTGGGGTCGCGCAGCACGATGTTCGCGGCGGCGCGCTCGCGACCGATGATGCAGGTGGGTGCCGTGACCTGGTGCGTCTCGCCGGTCACGACGTCGACGAGCTGGGCTGTGACCGTCTGGGGGGCGGGAACGTTCTGCCCTGCCGCCCCTGCGACGCCTCCGGTCGCGGCGGCGCCGCCCATGCCG
>CAJLVH010000033.1 GCA_905210055.1 uncultured Enorma sp.
CCCGCCGCATCTAGCATGTCGGCGTCCGCTCCACGCGCACCAGTCCAAACGTGCCGCCTGCCTCGAGGCGGCGCGTGCTATCCTCTCTTTCAGCAAAAGATTATACCGAGGGGAGCATTATGGAACCATCGACTTCGAGCTCAAGCGCGGTCTTCCAGTTCGATGCACGCGTCCGCTATAGCGAGGTCGACCACCGTGGCCTGCTCACGCTGCCCAAGCTCATCGACTACTTTCAGGATTGCAGCACGTTCCAATCGGAAGCGCTCGGCGTAGGCATGCTCTGGCTCAAGGAGCACCGCCGCGCCTGGGTGCTCACGCACTGGCAAATCGTCGTCGAACGCTATCCGCGCCTCGCCGAGCCCATCACGGTAGGTACGTTCGCGAGCTCCTTCAAGGGACTCACAGCGACGCGCTACTTCTTCCTCAAGGACGCGACGGGCGAGATCCTCGCGAAGGCGAACTCGAGCTGGGCGCTCCTCGACCTTGAAAAGGGCCGTCCGACGCGCCCCGCGCCCGAGGATACCGACGTCTACGGCGTGCACGACCCCCTACCCATGCCCGAGGAAGACCGGCGTGTCCGCATGCCCGATACCCTCGACGCGCTCGACCCCATCACGGTGCTCCGCCACCAGATCGATACGAACGAGCATGTCAACAACGGCCAGTACGTGCAGATGGCACTCGAACTGCTGCCGCGCGACATCGAACCCGCCCGCGTGCGCGTGGACTACAAGCGCGCCGCCGTTCTGGGCGATACCATATACCCCAAGATCGCACACGAGGAGGGGCGCAGCGTCATTGCGCTCTGCTCGGCAGACGACCAGCCTTACGCTATCGTTGAATTCTCGTAGCACGTCGCCGGCTTGAGGCCGAAGGGACGCAACCTGTCCGCGCGCCGCAGCGAGACGCAGGCTTTCCGCCGCAACTGTTCCATGTCGGAAGGAGACTCCATGAGCAACGCCCGCACCCTCATCCTCGTTCGACACGGCAGTGCTGAGCGCGCGCTGCCCGGCATGCCCGATGAAGAGCGATCCCTCACACCCGACGGTCAGGCGGCGCTTCGCGCACCAGGCGGCTTCGCCCGTTCCTTCAGCCTTGTAGACGAAGAGGCGCGCTCCCGTGCCGTCATCTGGGCAAGCCCCGCACTCCGCGCACAGCAGACGGCGCAGGCAGTAGCGGAGGCCATCGGACAGCGCCCGATTGACGCGCTCCCCTGCCTCTTTGAACAGGACGCCGACGCCTTTCTCGACGCGCTCCGCGCAACCGATGCGGAATGCGTCGTCGCCGTCGGGCACATCCCCTTCATGGAGCGCGTGACCGAGCGCCTCTGCGGCGCCACCTTGAGCTTCTCGCCCGGAGCCGTCGCGTGCATGCGCCTCGATGACACGCTCGCACCCTGCGAGTCCGATCTCCTATGGTTCGTCCAAGGTCCGGGGTGCTAGCACACGCGTCGCTTTGGCGTCACTCTGGGGACGGGTACGTTCGTGTCGTTTTTGACACAAACGTACCCGTCCCCAAAGTGTCGAAAACGACACGAACGTACCCGTCCCCAGAGTGACGTCCACACGTGCCAACCTGTCCCCGAAGTGTTGAATTCAACACGTTTGACCCCATCCCCAAAGTGTTAAAAAAGTGCTTGACATATGAATATTCGTTCATATAATCATGAGTAAGATATATGAATACAGGAACATATGTCGAAGGGAGCGTTCATGCAAAACCAAGATCATCCGCAGGCTGAGGCCGCGGAAGAACCCTGCATGCCCGACGAGGAGCTGCTCTACGACCTCGCCGACCTTTTCAAAACGTTCAGCGACACCACGCGCATCAAGATCTTGTACGCGCTCTTCGACACGCCGCGTTCCGTGGGCGACATCGCAGAGACCATCGGCGCCACACAAAGCGCCGTCTCTCACCAGCTACGCATCTTGAAGCAGGCACGCCTCGTGCGCTTCGATCGCGACGGCCGCAGCCTCATCTACTCACTCGCCGACGATCACGTCCACACCATGCTCGCGCAGGGTATGAGCCATATCTGCGAGTGAACGAGATCACATCACACTTTTCGGCATTAACACCCCACGGGAACCGCCCACAGGGGTATCGAAGGGAAAGGACCCCATCATGCGTAAGTCTTTCAAGCTCGACGAGATTGATTGCGCGAACTGCGCGCTCAAGCTCGAAGATGCCATCAAGAAGGTCGACGGCGTCGACGACGCCAAGGTGAACTTCATGACGCAGAAGCTCACGCTCGCGGCGGCAGACGACCGCTTCCCCACCGTTCTCGACGACGTCTGCGCCCTCATCGCCAAGATGGAACCCGACTGTGAGGTGCTTCGCTAGACACCCCTCTGCCGCCTCCGGGCGGCACCTTTTCGCTCAATATATGAACGTATGTTCATATAGGCAATGTAAAATATCCGCTAGGACAGCTACGACTATACGAATGCGAGGCAGTTCGATATGAACAAGAAGCAGCGGAAGTGGCGCAATCGGATCCTCGCCGCCATCGCCCTCTTCGCCGTGACGATGGTTCTCGAGAAGACGGGCGCGTTCGATGCAGCATTCGGTGCCGCCGAGGTCTACGCGGCATTCGCCCTCTACTTCGCGGCGTTCCTCATCGCCGGCTACGACGTCCTCATCAAGGCGTGGAACAACATCCGCCGCGGCGACCCCTTCGACGAGGCGTTCCTCATGACGGTCGCCACGATCGGTGCGTTCGCCACGATCTTCTTCCCCGAGACCGAGCCGCAATCGGCCGAGGGTTGCGCCGTCATGCTCTTCTACCAGGTGGGCGAGCTCTTCCAGAGCTACGCCGTGGGCAAGAGCCGCAAGTCGATCGCCGACATGATGGACATCGCACCGGATTACGCCAACATCGAGTGCGACGGCGCGCTTGTCGAAGTCGATCCCGACGAGGTCGCAGTCGGCAGCATCATCGTCGTGAAGCCCGGAGAACGCATCCCCATCGACGGCGTCGTCACCGAGGGCACAAGTCAACTCGACACCGCGGCGCTCACCGGCGAGAGCATCCCGCGCCACGTCGAGGCCGGCGCCGAGGTCATCTCGGGCTGCATCAACATGACGGGCATCCTGCGCATTCGCACCATGAAGCCCTTCGGCGAGTCCACGGTCTCCCGCATCCTCGAGCTCGTGGAGAACGCGAGCGAGAAGAAGGCGAAGACCGAGAACTTCATCACGCGCTTCGCCCGCGTCTACACACCTGCCGTCACGATCTCCGCCGTCGTGCTCGCCGTGGTGCCGCCGCTTCTGGGCATGGGTCCTTGGACGGACTGGGTGCTGCGCGGCCTCACGTTCCTCGTCGTCTCATGCCCCTGCGCGCTCGTGATCTCGGTGCCGCTCAGCTTCTTCGGCGGTATCGGCGGCGCGTCGCGCCTGGGCATTTTGGTGAAGGGCTCGAACTACCTCGAACTTTTGGCGAAGGTCGACACCGTGGTCTTCGACAAGACGGGCACGCTCACGAGCGGCACCTTCAATGTCGTCGCCGTGCATCCCGAAGCGGGCGTCGATGCCGACTACGTGCTCTCGATGGCGGCTTATGCCGAGGCGTTCAGCGACCACCCCATCGCGCTCTCGATCAAGCAGGCCTACGCCGGCGAGATCGACGAGCAGCGCATCCAGGATGCGCATGAGGAATCCGGTCACGGCGTGCAGGCGACCGTCGACGAGCGCGTGGTGCTCGTGGGCAACGACAAGCTCATGCGCGAGCACGGCAGCACGTGGCACGACTGCGAGCTCACCGGAACGATCCTCCACGTGACAGTCGATGGCGTGTACGCCGGGCATATCGTGATCGCCGACGTGGTGAAGGACGACGCCGCCCAGACCATCCACGACCTGCACGAGGCGGGTGTGCGCCGCTGCATCATGCTCACCGGCGCCCGTAGCGATGTGGCAGAAGCCGTGGGCAAGAAGCTCGGCCTCGACGAGGTGCATGCCCAGCTCCTGCCCGAGAACAAGGTCAACGCCGTGGAACACCTGCTCGCAACGGAGACACCGGACGCAAAGCTCGCCTTCGTGGGCGACGGCATCAACGATGCTCCCGTGCTCATGCGCGCGGACATCGGGATCGCCATGGGCGCAATGGGATCGGACGCCGCCATCGAGGCCGCGGACGTGGTGCTCATGGACGATAAGCCCTCGAACATTGCTCGCGCTATGCGCATCGCCCGCAAGACTATGCGCATTGTGTGGCAGAACATCGTGTTCGCGCTCGGCGTTAAGGTGCTCATCCTCGTGCTCGCGGCGCTCGGCATCGCGAACATGTGGCTCGCGGTCTTCGGTGACGTGGGCGTGGCGATGATCGCGATCCTGAACGCCATGCGCGCCATGCGCCCGCCCAGATGATAATCTGAGTTCAGGACTGCACGTATCGCAAGCGAGAATCTACGTCCTGGACGTTGGCTCTCACGCTCCTGCGATAGAATAGCGAGCGCCACAACCACTTCGTCAATCGGGGGAACGATATGGCTGGCGCACGTGAGCGCATCGCGCTGTTCGACAACATCAAGGGACTGCTCATCATCTTGGTGGTCGCCGCACACTTCATGCATCCCGTCCACAACGACAACGAGGCGCTGAGCGCGCTCTTCGATATTATCTACCTGTTCCACATGCCGCTGTTCGTCTTCGTCTCCGGACTCTTCGCGAAGGGTGCCTATCGCGACGGGCACCTCAACGGGAACAGAATCATCTCCTTCACGGTTCTGGGCTTCGCCTACCAGACAGCGCTGCTCGCGATCAACGGGGTGCTGATCGAACACCCCGGAAGACTGCTGCTCTTCACCTCCGCGCCGTGGTACCTCATCGGCATGGCCTGGTGGTACCTCGCCACGCCCCTTCTCGCCCGCCTCGCCCCATCTACCGGGGTTTTGGTGAGCGTTGCCATAGCGTTTGCGAGCGGCTTCTTCGATTTGTCGAACGGTCTTCTCGCCATAAGCCGGTCGCTCGCCTTCCTTCCCTACTTCGCCCTCGGCTACTACCTGAAGCCCGCCGCGCTCGAACAGTTGGTGAAGCGGCGCGTGCTATGGCTTGCGGTCGCGGGCGCGGCGATCGTAAGCCTGCGCCTTGTCGACGTCCACGCCTACGACTGGTTTTTCCAGATGGTATACGGAGACAACCCCTTCGCGAGCGCAGGCGCGGTGGCGGGGATCCCCGCGGGCAGTCCCGCAGCGGGCGCGATCGCCAAGCTCGTCACCATGGGCATCGCAGCGCTGTTCTCCCTCGCCGTGCTAAGGCTTATACCGCACGGCGCATCGCACCTCACGACGCTTGGCGAGCGCACGCTCCAGATCTACGTGCTGCATCGGCTCATCCGCGCCGCACTCACATTCAGAACCCCGTTCTACGACCTGACGGTGCTCCTCGATCCGCTCTGGGGCTCGGCGATTGTCCTGGCGCTCTCCGGCGGCGTCATCGTGCTGTGCGCGCTTAAGATCTTCACCCCGCCCTTCACCTGGTTCATGCGTGCGCGGTGGCTTCCCGCAAGCGACACTCCTACAAAGTAGAGATTTTCCGACAGAATAGGCTTGAAATCGAGCCTTTTGCGTCGGAAATCCTCTATTTTGAAGATGTTACATCCCCAGGGCGGCGCCTATGCGATAGTGCGGTGGTAATTTGGTGTCCGACACCGCTTTCCTACATCGCACGGCACCCGTACGCTACACTTTTCCCAACATCGCCGGCCCCGCAAGGGGCCGCATTTATGAAGGGATGTTCATGGAAGAGCTCTTCTTCGACTTCATCGACCAATTCGGCTACTTCGCCGTGGGCGCGCTCATCTTCATTGAGAACGTCTTCCCGCCCATCCCGAGCGAGGTCATCCTGCCGCTCGGAGGCTTCTTCACTACCTCGACGGATATGTCGCTCCCAGGCGTCATTATCGCTGCGACCGTAGGCTCGGTGCTCGGCGCCTACATCCTCTATGGCATCGGCTGGGTACTCAACCGCAACCGCCTCATGCGATTCTTCGAGACGCGTCCCATGCGTCTTTTAGGCTTCAAGGGCGACGACATCGCTAAGGCGATTGACTGGTTCGACCGCCGCGGCCAGATCTCGGTACTCATCTGCCGCTTCGTGCCCATCGTGCGCAGCCTCATCTCCATTCCAGCCGGCGTGGCGCGCATGAACATGGCGCGCTTCGCCCTCTACACCCTCGTAGGCTCCGCAGTGTGGAACACGATCCTGTGCTCGCTCGGCGCCGCGGCGGGCAGCGCTTGGGAAACGGTGAGCGAGCAGGCCGAATGGGTCTCCGATGTCGTGAAGTACGTCATCATCGCCGCCATCGTCGTCGTCGCGATCGTATGGATTGTGAAGCGCATCATCCCCAACCTCAAGAAGCAGTAAGCCGGCCGTACCATGGCGATCCTCCTCGGCTGCGACGACATCTCGCTCGACTTCCCCACCAAACGCGTGTTCAGCCACGTGACGCTCGGGGTGAACGAGGGCGACCGCATCGGCATCGTCGGGCGCAACGGCGACGGCAAGTCGACGCTGCTGAACCTCTTGGCCGGCACGCTCGAGCCGGATTCCGGACGTGTCACGCACCGTCGCGACCTGCGCGTGGGACTGCTCGGGCAGCGCGACACCCTCGATAACGCCGCGTCCGTACGCAGCGCCGTGGTGGGCGATGCGCCTGAATACGAATGGGCGTCCTCGCCGCGCGTGCGCGAGGTGCTCGCTGGCCTCATTGCCGACGTCCCGTGGGAAGGCGCTGTGGGCGAGCTCTCCGGCGGTCAGCGCCGCCGCGTCGACCTCGCGCGTCTGCTCATCGGCGATTTCGACGTGCTCATGCTCGACGAGCCCACGAACCACCTCGACATGCGAACCATCAGCTGGCTTGCGCGCCAC
This sequence comes from uncultured Enorma sp., assembly GCA_905210055.1. Lineage (GTDB taxonomy): Bacteria > Actinomycetota > Coriobacteriia > Coriobacteriales > Coriobacteriaceae > Enorma. Next base: position 6,871 of record CAJLVH010000033.1, read on the forward strand.
CTGCGCACGCGCTGGCAAGACGGCGCCGGCGCGCTCCTCATGGTGACGCACGACCGCTGGTTCCTCGACGAGGTCTGCACCTCGATGTGGGAGGTACACGACGCCGCTGTCGAGCCGTTCGAAGGCGGCTATTCCGCCTACATCCTGCAGCGCGTCGAGCGCGACCGGCTGGCGCAGGTGGCCGAGGAGCGGCGCCGCAACATGGCGCGCAAGGAGCTCGCGTGGCTTTCCCGCGGTGCCCAGGCGCGGAGCACGAAGCCGAAATTCCGCGTCGATGCCGCGCGCGAGCTCATCGCCGACGTCCCGCCCCTGCGAAACGAGCTCGAGCTCAAGCGCCTCGCCGTCGCCCGCCTGGGCAAGCAGGTCATCGACGTGCTCGATGTGTACGCAGGCTACGATAGCGCGGACGCCGCAGACGCTTCAGCCGCCGAAAAACCCGCTCGTGACGTTTTAGAAGACGTGACCTGGCTCATCGGCGCGGGCGACCGCTTCGGCCTCCTCGGCGAGAACGGTGCCGGCAAGTCAACCCTTCTCGATGTGGTGCGCGGCAAGCTCGAGCCCCGTGCGGGCCGCGTGAAGATTGGCAAGACGGTGCGCTTCGGCATGCTCTCCCAGCAACTCGACGAGCTCGCGCCGTATATGGGCGACACGATTCGCGAAGTGCTCTCACGTTATAAGCGCAGCTACGTGATCGACGGCAAAGAAACGAGCCCCGAGAAGCTCCTCGAGCGACTCGGGTTCACCACGCAACAGCTCTGGAGCCGCATCGGCGACCTCTCCGGCGGGCAACGGCGCCGGCTCATGCTGCTCCTCACGATCCTCGAAGAGCCCAACGTCCTCATCTTAGACGAGCCCGGCAACGACCTCGATACCGATATGCTCGCAATCGTGGAAGACCTGCTCGATGGGTGGCCGGGCACGCTCATCCTCGTGACGCACGATCGCTACCTCATGGAGCGCGTGACAGATCAGCAGTTCGCCCTCATCGACGGCCACCTCCGCCATGTACCGGGCGGCGTAGACGAATATCTCATGCTTGTGGAGTCCCAGAAGCGACAGCCCCAGCAGCTCGCCAAGCAAACGATGTCCCAGAAAGCTCCCGCCGAAAGCAGCGAACGCGCTGCAGGGGGCGAGGATTCGAGCCCGTCGCTTTCGAACGCCGAGCGCCAGCGCCTGCGCAAGGAGGTTGCCTCGCTCGAGCGCCGTATGGAGACGCAGCGCGAGCGCATCGAGGAGCTCGAGGCTGGCATGATGTCCATCGACCCCACCGACTACCTGGCCCTTGAGAGCCAGCAGGAGAAGATCAACGGGGCAAAAGCTACCCTCGACGAACTCGAAACCACCTGGCTCGAAACCTCAGACCTGCTTGGGATGTGAATGTCCCAAAAAGGGACAGGTGCATATTGGGACATTCATCTGAATGTAAAATAACCCCTGGGGTAATTTTACATCTCCCGCTGCGCCGGTCAGTGCTTCTTGCGCGGACGCTGCTTGCGCTTGCGGGCAGGCGGCACGTGCGTGGAGCTCGTGCCGCTGTCGTTGTGATTTCGCTGGTAGATAAACCATCCGAAGAGCATCGCGGCAACGATGACAAACAGATAGATGAACTGATCCACGGTCATTTCCTTCCCAACGGCGATGCGTCGCGTCGCTACAGATCGAGCTCCTGCAGGCGCACGAGCGCGAGGATGTAGATCTTGAGCGCCTGGCGCAGCGCCGCCTCGCTCGCACCCTCATTTGCACCGTGCATGGGGCCAACCCAGTCGGGCAGCTCGGACGCGTCGCCCTCGGGGCCGAAGGAGACGGCGCAGGCGAAGTTGCGTGCATAGGTGCCGCCACCCATCGAAAACGGCTCCGCTGGCTCGCCCGTGACCTCGCGATACACGTCGAGCAGTGCCTGCACCGCGGGGTGCTCGGCGGAAACGGAAAACGGGGACTTCGTCGACGAGACCTCGAAGGCGACGTCGTATTTGCTGGCAAGCGCCGAAAGACGTGCCTCGAGCTCGCGGCCGGAGGTGCTATCGGGGTAGCGGATATCCACGGAAAGCACGATGCGACCGTCCTCATGCATCACGATCTTCCCCGCGTTCAGGGTAAGGGGGCCGAACGCCTCGTTCGCACTCGCCACGCCCGCCGCCTCGCCGTAGGCATCCTCGGTAAGCACGTCGAGCAGCTCCACGTAGGCTTGCTCGGCGGGTGCCAACAGGTCGTGTATTTCGGCCAGATAATCGACGATGAGCGCGACGGCATTGATGGTGCCCTCTGGCATCGAGGCGTGCCCGCCGACGCCCCGTGCGACGATGCGCGCCACACCGGGACGGACCGCTTCAATGCGCAACCGGTCGACATGTGCGGCGGGAGCAGGCAGCTCACTCGCATCGACGGCGAGTTCCACGACTGACTCGCCCGGAATGGCGTTCGAGACCTCTGCGCCGCTCCAGAAGCGAATCGTGCCGTCTGCAACGGGGGCGCTCGCAAAACGACCACCGAAACAGCCCTTCTCCGCATTGCACACCGGGAAGGAGGCGTCCGGCGTGAAGAGGAACGCGGGGTCGTCGTGGGTCTCGAGGTAGTGATGGACATCGGACATCCCCACCTCCTCGTCGCAACCCAGAAGCGCACGGAACGTATAACGCGGTGTGATGCCCTCGTGTAGGAAGAACGCGCCGGCATAGAGCGAAAGCACCGCCGGACCTTTGTCGTCGGCCACGCCGCGACCGAGCAGCCATCCGTCGCGACGCTCGACCCGGAAGGGATCCGTCACCCAACCGGAACCCGCCGGCACGACGTCGACGTGTGCGATGGTCGCGACCTGCGTCGAACGCTCGCCGGGGATGTCGCCCCAACCAAGGTAGCCGTCATCCTCGCCCGTCGCGTAGCCCAAGCGCTCCGCGATACCCAATCCGCAATCGAGCGCGGCGCGCACGTTCGCACCGAAGGGGGCGCCCGGAGCGGCATCTTCGGCATCCACCACCGAAGGATGGCTCACAATCTGGACGATATCTCGAACGACATCCTCCCATACCTCGTCGACATACGCGTCCACGCGCGCCTCGAGCTCCTTATTCATCCCCATCGCTCCCCTTCTATCCCCGGAAAAGCAACGCCGCGCAGGCCATGTCCCGCCGGCGGTGCAGCCTTTCAAGCTATTGTACCGACAAACGGACGCCGAGCAGGCTCGCAAGCTCCTCGGCAGTCGTGCAGAGCGCATCCGCCCCGGCCTCGATGAGTTCCCGGCGCGCCTCCTCATCGCGGAATACGCCGATGCACGGCAGGCCGACGGCGTGCGCGCCCTCAACATCGAAGCGGCGATCGCCTATGAGCACTGCCTCGGCAGGCCTCGCGCCGAGCACCTCGAGGCACGCCCGCACGCTCTCCTCCTTCGTATGCCGCACACCGTCGATGCGCCCCACGAGGGCGTCGAAGGGAGGAAGGTCGAGCGTCGCGATCATCTTCTCCGCCGAATGCTGCAGGCGCGACGTAGCGACCCCGACCTTGGCGCCCGCTGCGGAAAGCGCGGCGATAAGCTCAGCCATGCCCGGGAAGACCGGGTAATCCTCCGGACGTGTCATATGCTCGAACGCCTCGCGGTACGCCCCCACGAGCCCCGCAGCCTCATCATGCGAAAGATGCGCGACCTCCATGAAGCCATCCACGATGGGCGGACCGATAAGCAGCTGCAGGTTCCCAACCTCATCGAGGCTGTAGCCATGCGACGTGAGCGTGTAAGCGGCCGCGCGCATGACGGCGGGGCCGGTGTCGGCGATCGTCCCGTCGAAATCGAACAGCACGGCCGAGCGGGCGAAGCACCCTGTCTCGGTATCATCCATCTGCATATCCTCCCTGCTCAAAAGACGGTCGAGCCGCATGTGCGACATGTCCCAAAATGCACCTGTCCCTTTTGGGACATACAAAAACGTGCCCTGATGCACAGCGCACCAGGGCACGTGAACTCAGTCCATGGAAAACCTGAACGCTACTCGGCGTCCTCGGCCTTCTCCTCGGGCTTCTCGAGCGGGGCGACCTCGATCTCCACGCCGAGGGTCTCGGCGGCGGACTTCATCGAGAGCGAGATGCGACGACGGTCGAGGTCGATGTCCATGACCTTGACCTGCACCTTGGCGCCCACATGCGTGACCTGCGAGGGCTGGTCGACATGCTTGTTGGCCATCTCGGAGATGTGCACGAGGCCCTCGATGCCGTCACCGAGGTCGACGAACGCGCCGAACGGCACGAGCTTGGTGACGGTGCCCTCGACGATAGCGCCGACGGGGTACTTCTTGACGAGCGCGCGCCACGGATCCTCGGTGGTCTGCTTGAGACCAAGCGAGATGCGCTCGCGGCTAAGATCAACGTCGAGCACCTCGACCTCAATCTCCTGGCCGACCTTGACGACCTCGGAGGGATGGTTGACATGGTTCCAAGAGAGCTCGGAGATATGCACGAGGCCGTCGATACCGCCGAGGTCGACAAACGCGCCGAAGTCGACGATCGAGGACACGGTGCCCTTGAGGTGCATGCCGCTCTTGAGCTTGGAGAGGATCTCCTGGCGCTCGGCTTTGCGGGACTCCTCGAGCACCACGCGGCGGGAGAGCACGACGTTGTTGCGGTTGCGATCCATCTCGATGACGCGGGCCTCGATGGAGGTGCCGAGATAGCTGGTGAGGTCCTTCACGCGGCGAAGATCCACAAGGGAGGCGGGCAGGAAGCCACGCAGGCCGATGTCGAGGATGAGACCGCCCTTGACGACCTCGATAACCTCGCCCTCGACGTTCTCGCCAGCCTGGAACTTCTCCTCGATGCGGTTCCACGCGCGCTCGTACTCAGCGCGCTTCTTGGAGAGCACGAGACGACCGTCCTTGTCCTCCTTCTGAAGGACCAGGGCTTCGATGGGATCGCCGACGTTGACGATGTCGGCCGGGTTAGCGTCCTTGCGGATGGAGAGCTCGCGGACCGGGATAACGCCCTCGGACTTGAATCCGATGTCAACGAGGACCTCATCCTTCTCGATCTTGACAACCGTACCGCTGACAAGATCGCCCTCATCGAAATCGGTGATGGTACCGTCGATAAGGTTGTTCATCTCCTCTTCGTTCACATCGTCAAGAGAGAAGATGGACGCGTTCTGAATCTCACTCAAAGGTGGACCCCTTTCGATGTACGGGGCCCCGACCGCTAGACCTACGACAAGCACCGACCACATGGACCGACGCCCACCGCTTGGGAACACTCGGGGGCCGACAGATACGAACGTGAACCATAAGAGCTCACGGAGTAATAGATTACGTTGAAACGCCCGCTTTTTCAAGGTTGGCAAGCGATTTTTTCCATGCGTAACCCGTTTTTTCGCCACGCGGTAGAAGTCGCCGCCACAAACGACGCGCATGGGGAAAACGAGAAGCCGCGCGGTCACGATATGCGAAACGGCGCAGGGTGAAAGCAGACGAGTCGTTGCCATGGGCGTTTTTGGGTAGAAGATGGTTCAAAGCCGTGTTGCCAGCGAGGAAAGGAGGCGCGCATGCTCAAGGCAGTGGCATTCGATATGGACGACACGCTGCTCAGCATCAATCTGAGCGCCTTCATCGCCGTCTTCTTGCGCGACGAGGCGCGTCTTCTAGCAGACATCTCCCGCAAGAACCCCCTTTCCGCCTTCGCGGGCCTCGTCGGCGTGCTGCGCGACCTCAACTCGAACGTTCGCGATGCAGACGACGCCCGCACGAACCGCGCGTTCTTCGACGAGGAGATCGAGCGCCGCATGGGCATCCCGCTCACCGATCCCGTCATCGCCGACGCCTTCGAGTTTTTCGAACGCGAGGTGCTGCCGCACTGCAACGATCCCGTCATCGGCGCGAGACCGCGCGCGGGCGCGCACCAAGCGGTCGAGCTGCTCTTGGAACGCGGCATGCGCATCGCGCTCCTCACGAACCCGAGCTTCAGCCGCTCGTGCATCGAGTGCCGCATGGCCTGGGGCGATATGCTCGACATGCCATTCGAGCTCGTGACCTGCATGGAGAACAGCACGCGCTGCAAACCCAGTCCGCGCTACTACCTCGAGGCGATCGGTGCGCTGGGGCTCGAGCCCGAAGAGGTGCTCATGGTGGGCAACGACCCCAAACGCGACTTCCCTGTCCCCGACTGCGGCATACAGACCGCCTACGTGGGCATAGGCTCGCCCGACCGTGCACTGTGGAGCGGCTCGATGGAGGCGTTCGCTGCGCAGTTTGACCTCATCGAGGAGCGCTTCAACGAACGGCATGAGCGCGGGTTCTCGAAGCTTGCACAGGACGTTTCCCGCGCGCGGAACCCATTCCAGAACTGATAGAAGCCCACGAGGCTGGACGTTATCGTCCCGCATGCTTTCCACCCGTTGACGCTATGCATCCACCCTGCAATCATAGTGGGGTAACGCAACGACTTCATGCATGGCAAGGAGCAGAAGATGACCTTTTATTCTTCCGATGCCGAACGCGACCAGCTGTTCTGCAACATCTTGAACCGCGAGCTCGTCTGCGCCCTCGGATGCACGGAGCCCATCGCCGTCGCCTATGCCGCAGCGCTCGCCCGCGAGACGCTCGGCTGCGAGCCCGACCATATCGACCTCGACTGCTCGGGCAACATCATCAAGAACGTGAAGAGCGTCACCGTGCCCAATTCGGGCGGACTCGCCGGACTCGAAGCGGCCGTGACGCTCGGCACCGTAGGGGGAAACGCCGCGAGCGCGCTCGAGGTGCTGGAATCCGTCGACGATGACGACCGCGCTCGCACCCGCACCCTCCTTGAACGCGGCGACTACGTGAACGTCTCACTCGCCCTCGACGTCCCCAACCTCTACATCCGCGTGCGCGCGCATGCAGCCGAGCACGCCGCCGACGTCATCATCGCCGGCCATCATACGAACATCGCCTATCGCGGACTCGACGGCACGCGCCTCGAAGGTGCCTACGACTCCCCCGAAGCTGTCGCCGCCGATGCCAAAGACGCCCACGACCAGGTAGTATCTGCCCTCAACCTCGATGCGATCATCGCCTTCGCCGAACACGGCAGCATCGACGCCGCCCGCGACGCCCTCGAGCGCCAGCTCGAACTCAACGACGCCATCTCGCGCGAAGGGCTCGAGCATGCCTGGGGTGCCGAGGTAGGCAGGACGCTGCTC
>CAJLVH010000034.1 GCA_905210055.1 uncultured Enorma sp.
TCGCTCACCGCGTAACCGCCGTCCGAGCGGGACTTGTCGGCAGGCGTATCGAGAAACGGCATGAGGTGGATGCATGTAGCGCCGCAGCGTTCAAGGTATCCGATCTTCTCCTCGACGCCCTTGATCGTGCCGGCGAAGTTGTCGATGTACATCTGCATGCCGAGCATCTTCTGCTCGCGATACCACGTGCCATGGATTTCCCGGCTTGCATCGAGGGCACGCAAATCTGCAGGGCGCTCTCTATAAAAGCAGCGCATCTGGTCGATGAGCTCGGCGAACATGTCGCCGTTGTCGTAGAGCTCCATGTAGAGCCACCGGAGCTCATCGTGGTGGCGCGCAAGGCGCCGATCGAACGCGCCGGCATCCAACGTAACCGCACGCTTCGATGTCTTGGATTTCTTTGGTTGGGGCTTCTTGGCCGGCATATGCGCTCCTCATGAATCGAGCCTGGACGAGCCCCCTGGTTACCCGGGGCCACGCCGCCTCCGTGCTTGTGCACGCATATGTCTATCGCCGGGTCAACTATACCATGGATGGACCGGATTCAAAGACGGGCGCGCAATCACCTGCCCACGCGCGCGAGGAGGCTCGCCTCCCTAGCCCGCCGCCCAGATGATCGCCCAGCCCACCAGGTTGAGCACGGGAGCTACAGCGCACAGCACAGCTCCGGCTACACCCATGACCTGCGCCACGGTACAGGGCAGGTCGCGTCGGTAATCCTCACGTTTGACCATGCGCGCGACCCCGAAGGCAACAACACCGAGTAAAACTCCGACAAGCTGAACGATGTTTGAGGGGACGAAGGACAGCGCCATAGAGACTGCACCGAGTGCGATGGCGATGTATTCACGCGGCATGGACGGCCTCCGATTCAACGCACAACAAAACACGGACATTATATGGCGCGGCCCGCCTCACCCAAGGGTGCTTTTCCACGGCCTACAGAGATTGTTGTAAGATTTGCGCACGTAAATCCATATTTGTTACCTTAATGCCGCTATCTGGAACTCGAAGTTTGAATAATCAGCGTCCAATTCGCCACGACCCTTGCTCCCGTTCGGCAGGCTCGCTATATCTGCTCTATGGATACGAGCGGCAACCATTCCATCATAGTGGTATCCCACGAATCCGCCTTGCGCGGCATCCGCTTCGGGCATGCCTTATGTCATATGCGATGCGTATATCCCCAGTGCGAAGACGGCGCTCGAGTACAACGGCAGGTATCACGATGACCCTCAAGCGCGCCTACACGACGAGGGCAAGAGCTTGGGATTGGAAACGCTGGGAATAACGATGCTTCCGCTCAATCAAGACACACTGCGAAGCGCCGATGCTCTCGAAGCCGTAGCGCGCATCATATACAAACGCAAGGGGCAACGCTACCGAAACAGATCGAGGAACAGCGCGATAAAACGCATCGAGCTGCTCAATGGGCTGCGCGCTGCATTTGGTCTCAAGCCCTGTTAAGCGCAGATGGCGGCTCGGAGGCGTGCCCTCATCTAATCCATGGCTCCATTTTGGGCATGCTTCAATTGCCACAGCAGGTCGAACCGCCGAGACCCACGATACAGCCAACGGCGAGGGCTCGCGCAGGGGATAGCAAAATCGGGGCTCCCGCCGGAAACGGAAACCCCGATCTTAACGCGCGTTTTGCGTACGGCTTAGCAGACACCCTGTGCCATCATGGCCTCGGCGACCTTGGTGAAGCCGGCGATGTTGGCACCCATGACGAAGTTGCCCTCGTGGCCGTATGCGCGAGCGGTGTCGTCCACGTTGTGGAACATGCCGCGCATGAGGCTCTCGAGCTTGCCGTCAACCTCCTCGAAGGTCCAGGAGAGGTGCTCGGCGTTCTGACTCATCTCGAGGCCGGAGACGAGCACGCCGCCTGCGTTGGCCGCCTTGCCGGGCATGAAGGCGACGCCGTTCTCCATGAGATAGATGGTGGCGTCCGGCGTGGTGGGCATGTTCGCACCCTCGCCGACCACCTTGCAGCCGTTGGCCACGAGCGCCTGCGCATCCTCGAGGTGCAGCGTGTTCTCGCGCGCGCAGGGCAGCGCGATGTCGCAGGGGAGCTGCCAGACGCCGCGACCGTCGCCCTCGTGCCAGGTGGCGCTCGGGCGCTCGTCTGTGTACATCGCAAGGCTCACACCCTGATCATGCCCAGAGCGCTTCATGTTGTAGATGTGCTCGAGCACCTGGTAGTCGATACCCTCGGGGTCCTCGACCCAGCCCTTGGTGTCGGAGCAGGCGATAACGGTGCCGCCGAGCTGCGCGACCTTCTGAATGGCATAGATAGCAACGTTGCCGGAGCCGTGAACGACGACCTTCTTGCCCTCGAAGGAATCGCCGGTGCTCTTGAGGTACTCGTCGACGAAGTAGGCCAGTCCGTAGCCGGTAGCCTCGGTGCGGGCGAGCGAGCCGCCAAAGGTGAGGCCCTTGCCGGTGAGGACGCCAGCCCACTCGTTCTTGAGGCGCTTGTACTGGCCGAACAGGTAGGCAACCTCACGGCCGCCAACACCCAGATCGCCGGCGGGAACGTCGGTGTTGGGTCCGATGTGGCGGAAGAGCTCGGTCATGAAGGACTGGCAGAAGGCCATGATCTCGCGGTTGGACTTGCCCTTGGGGTCGAAGTCGGAGCCGCCCTTACCGCCACCCATGGGAAGCGTGGTGAGCGCGTTCTTGAAGATCTGCTCGAAACCGAGGAACTTGAGCATGCCCACGGTGACGGTGGGGTTGAAGCGCAAGCCGCCCTTATAGGGACCGATGGCGGAGTTGAACTCCACGCGATAACCGCGGTTGACCTGAACCTTGCCCTCGTCGTCGATCCACGGCACGCGGAACATGATCACGCGCTCGGGTTCGACGAGGCGCTCTAGCAAGCTTGCCTCCTCGTACTCGGGGTGGGCGTCGAGAGCGGGCTGCAGGGTCTCGAGGACTTCCTTGGCAGCCTGGATGAACTCGGCCTGCTCGGGATAGCGAGCCTCGAGCTCGGCAATAACCTTCTCGGAATATGTCATGATGCTCCAATCTTCAGCTTTATGGCTTATACGGGAAATACGCGACTCCATGCAGCCGCCTTGTTAAAAAACCTGATGCATTGTACCGCAGCGCCTCTCACAAGAAGCTGTTTCGATAGACGGAAATGGTTCTGAAACGGATAGGCAATATGCAGAACAGCCCACCTTGAGATGCGATGCCCGTGCAAACACCGTTTCACTCCACGCGCTCTCCATCTCTTGTATTGACGTTTTGTCATAATGCATCAATGAACTATCCTTCACTCGGCCGCGCGAAGCGGCAGTGCCACATATTCCAAGATCAACGAGCAACCTGGAGGATGCCTCCCATGAATTCCCTGCGCAAGCTCTGGTGCCGTACCTATCAGACGTGCTTTCGCCTCGCGATCCCGCTGCTACCCTACCGCGAACCCAAGCCGCTCGGCTCCTTCGAAGAGGCCGCAGGGCTCTTGCAGCAACAAGGCAAGCGCCGGGTGCTTCTCGTAACCGATGCCACGATCATGCGCCTTGGTCTCGCCGACCAGCTCATCGACAATCTGAAGAACCGGGGTATCCAGGTGAGTGTGTTCGATGAGGTCGTGCCCAACCCCACGGTGAGCAATGTCGAGGCTGCGCGCGAGCGCTATCTGCAAGAAGGATGCGATGCCATCGTCGCGTTCGGTGGAGGTTCCGCTATGGATTGCGCGAAGGCTACCGGTGCGCGCATCGTGAGGCCACGCAAGCCCGTGCAAAAGATGCGCGGCATCCTGAAGGTTCTGCGCCCTCTGCCGCTTCTCATCGCCGTGCCCACGACCGCCGGAACCGGTTCGGAAACGACCCTCGCGGCCGTTATCACGGACGACGAGACCCACTACAAGTACCCCATCAACGATTTCGCGCTCATCCCACGCTACGCGGTGCTCGACTACCGCACCACGCTCGGCCTGCCACCGCACATAACCGCGACGACCGGCATGGATGCGCTCGTGCATGCTGTGGAGGCGTACATCGGCCGCTCCACCACGCGCGACACGCGCGCGAACGCGATCGAGGCGGTGCGGGAAATCCACAGCTACCTGCTTCGCGCCTACCGCGACGGGCATGATGCCGAGGCGCGCGAGCATATGCTTCGCGCAGCATACTGTGCCGGCCTCGCGTTCACGAAGTCCTACGTAGGATATGTCCACGCGGTCGCACATTCGCTCGGCGGACAGTACGGCATCGCCCACGGGCTCGCAAACGCCGTGCTCCTCCCCTATTTCCTCGACGAATATGCCGAAAGCTGCGAACACCGTCTGGCGGACCTTGCGCGCCGCGCAGGCGTCGTCCCCCAAGCCATGAACGACCGCGACGCGGCACGCGCCTTCACGCAATGGGTGCGCGAGATGAACGCCGCCATGGATATCCCCACCACGCTTCCGGGAATTCGCGACGAGGACATCCCGCTCATGGCCGCTCACGCCGATGCCGAGGGCAACCCCCTCTACCCCGTGCCCAAGCTTATGGACGCGCACGAGCTCGAGCACATGTACCATATGGTGCAAGAGCACAGCGAGGCCGAATGCGCAGAGGTCGCCGAAAGCACCGCTCGCATATCTGCCGCGATCGGACAGAGCGCTGCCGAGACGACCCACCTCGCCGTGCGCAGTGCCTCTCTCGCCGCCCTCCCGCTCCGCATCGCCCTCGCCGCGCGCCGTCGTGTGCGCCGCATCGCCCGTCGCGCCCGCCAGACCCTCCGTCGCTAGGAGCCTTATGTCCATCTCCGATACCGTCAGCCGCTGCCGCGCGCATTTCGCCACCGGCGCCACCATCCCCGTCGACGCGCGCATCAAAGCGCTTCGCGCGCTCGAACGCGCCATCGTCGAAAACGAAGACCGTATCAACGAGGCGCTGCGTGAAGACCTTGGCAAGTCTGCGACCGAAAGCTACATGTGCGAGGTGGGCATGACCCTCGCCGAGCTGCGCTACCAGCTGCGCCACGTGCGGGGCTGGACGCGCCGCCACCGCGTGCGCACGGGGCTCGCGAACTTTCACGCGACGAGCTTCACCGTTGCGGAGCCCTACGGCACCGTGCTCATCATGAGCCCCTGGAACTATCCATTCATGCTCACGATGGAGCCGCTCGTTGGCGCGCTCGCCGCCGGAAACTGCTGCGTCGTGAAGCCGAGCGCCTACTCGCCTGCAACCTCGGCGGTGATGCGCGAGATCATCGCGAGCTGTCTGCCTTCCGAGCTCGTCGCCGTTGTGGAGGGCGGACGCGCAGAGAACGCGAAACTTCTCGACCAATGCTTCGACTACATCTTCTTCACGGGCGGCGTCACGGTGGGAACACTTGTCATGAAAAAGGCCGCTGAGCGCCTTACTCCCGTGACGCTCGAGTTGGGTGGCAAAAGCCCCTGCGTTATCGCGGCGGATGCGAATTTGGAGGTGGCTGCCGCACGCGTGGTGTTCGGCAAGTACCTGAATTGCGGGCAGACGTGCGTCGCGCCCGACTATATCCTGGTTGACGAGCGGGTGCACGACCGCTTCCTCGAGCTTGTAGAGCAGCAGATTTCGAAGATGTTCGGTGCGTCACCGCTTGATAACCCGCAGTGGGGAAAGATCGTGAACGAGAAGCACTTCGAGCGCTTGCTCGGGCTCATCGATCCGGCAAAGGTTGTAGTTGGCGGCGCCTCGCAGCGCGAGACGCTGCAGATCGAGCCTACGGTGATGGACGGCGTAACTGAATACGATGCCGTCATGGGCGAGGAGATCTTCGGTCCCATTATGCCTATCATCGCGTATCGCTCCGTCGAAGAGGCAGAGGCGTTTATCAAGGCACGCCCGAAACCGCTCGCCTGCTACCTCTTCACGCGCGACCGCGCCTTGGAAGACCGGTTCCTGCGCCATGTGCCCTTCGGCGGCGGCTGCGTGAATGACACCATCGTGCACCTTGCGACGAGCTCTATGGGCTTCGGCGGCGTGGGCGCAAGCGGTATGGGCAGCTACCACGGCAAGAAGAGTTTCGAGACGTTCAGCCACGAGAAGAGCATCCTGAAGAAGCATCTCTGGCTCGACCTGCCCCTGCGCTACCAACCTTACACGCCGCTTAAGGAGAAGCTCATCCGCATGTTTCTACGGTAAGGCGTGCCTCAAAGTGCACCGAGCGTGCGGAAGTCCACCCCGTAGCCTTAGGCAAAGGGAAACGCATCTCAATCGCCGCCGGACGTAATGGCAAGCAAGCGCTCAAAACGGCGGGAGCCCCTCATGAGGAGCTCCCGCCGTGTGCTATCTGCATACCAGCCGATAGATGTCTCCGCAGCCATCCTACGCGTATGCCGACACGTAGAAGAGGTTGACGTCAATGTAGAGCGGCATATCGGGATCACCCGTGACCTCCGGGCTATTCGAAACCACGATGAGGTACTCGGTATCGGTGCCGTTGAACGCCGCAGGTCCGGTGTAGTTACCAAGCATGCGCGTCTCATCGAAGGGGGACGGCCCGGTATCCGAGCTCGTCATGGGGCTCAGCCCGAATGCGTCGACAGCCTGCTGGGCAAGCGCCTCGTATTCCGAAGAATCCACATCCGCATGGCTCATAACGATATCGACACCCGTCAGCATGGTGTCCTCCGCGAGCGTATCAACCGTCTGCTCTTCGGCTCCCTCTTCGAACTGGGGCGCTTCAATGGTGAAGGACACAGTGACGGTCTCGCCCACATCGGCAAGTGGAATCTCGTCCGGCTTACCAGAAAGTGTTACAAAGAGGTAGGAGTATCCCATCTCATCTTCAGGAAGGTACTCCTCACCCGTCATCTCGGACGAAAGCAGCTCAAGATCGGAGACGACCTCGGAGACCGGACGCTCGTAGAACGACGTCTCCTGCCAGTTCGTCATGACGGGCTCGGACACCTGCTCCGTCGCCTCTGCCGGAGCGGAACCCTCGGCGGGAGCGCCGCCGCTGCAGCCAGCCAGGAACACCGCGGCAGCGAGCGCTGCCGGCGCGAATATGCGGCTCAGTTTCATAGCTCTTCTTTCCCCCTCGTGCGCCCGCACTCCCTGCGAGCAACCCTGCTACATATGAATACACCAGGAGCAAGGGAGAGGTGTCAAGCAAAACGGCGGCAAGCGGACTGCAAGGGCGAGCCAGCGGTAGAGCGGGACGGCGGCGCGGGCAACGAAACGAGCCCGGCATCGGCGCCGGGCTCGCGACTATTTGGGACGGGTTTCGATGAGTCATCAAGCGGTGAAGCTGTCATCCTAGAGGGTCGGAGGGCCGCTGCGGAAACCGTCTCCGGCATGTCCACGTACCTATGTATCGGCAAATCCCGTTGAAGTTGGGAACGCCGGGGCGGCCAACCGCGATGTCAATCGTGCTTTAACAGAGCCTTGTTTACATAAAAGCGAGGCGCTTGCCCTGCTCGCGACACTCTGTGAGGTACAGATTGATGATCGTCTGGTACGGCACACCCTTGCGGGCGGCCTCTGCCTTGAAGTACTCTTGTTCGCCACGTCGAGATTCATCGTGACGGGCTTACGCAAGCGCTCGATGTAGGGGTTTGGCCTGCTCGCGCTGAAATCGTACTCTTCCCTCATCTCCGCCATCTCCAATACTCCCGCTCCTCGCCTTTCGTCGCCTTCCTCGCCGATATGATACGAATCGAGGATCCGCCCGCCCGCAGGCAGTGGCACACGGTGAGGACGCGCGCCGCCATCGAAGACGGCGCGGACAGCCGCTTCGATTCCCAGCACCGAACACGAAAACGAGCCCGGCACCGCATCGGCACCGGGCTCGCACATTTTCTGGAGCGGGCGACGGGAATCGCCGCTCGCTCCGCTCGCTCAATCCGCTGCGGCGCTTCGCGCCTTGCGTACTTCGCTGGCAAATGCTCGCGCATTTGCTCAGCTCCGTACCCGGAACCGGGTTCGATTCCCGGCACGTGCAACGAAACGAGCCCGGCACCGCATCGGCACCGGGCTCGCATATTTTCTGGAGCGGGCGACGGGAATCGAACCCGCGTCATCAGCTTGGAAGGCTGGGGTTCTACCATTGAACTACGCCCGCATATGGTCGGGACGACAGGATTCGAACCTGCGGCATCGTGCTCCCAAAGCACGCGCGCTACCAGACTGCGCCACGTCCCGACGTCCGGGGTAGCATTATACGGGTTTTGGCGCGTGCGGGCAACCGGGGAATGGGTCGAATCCGCCACGACCACCCCGAGCGAACGGCAGTATACTTGTTGCGTTTGCGTGCTCGTGCTCTTATCGCAACGCGCCGCAACGCCTGCCCCCATTTTCAGGAGATACACATGAGCGCTGAACCATCGCCTCGCGAGAACCTGAACAAGCTATTCGGCGACTTCGTGTCGCACGAGGAGGCGCTCATCGCCGCCGACGCCCGCAGAAACCTGCGCAACATGCGTGAGAGCCTGCGTCTGCTCGTGCTCGTGCTCATCGTGTCCGGCGCGATGGGCGCGGCTGCATGGGCGTTTCTTGCAAGCCTCGATGCGGTCACGGGCTTTCGCGAGCGCCACGCAGCGGTCTTCCTCCTGCTTCCCGTGGTGAGCATCGCCACCGCATGGCTGTACCGCCGTTTCGGCAAGGAAGCCGCGCGCGGCAACAACCTCGTCATCGAGAGCGCCCTCACCGAACGCTCGGTTCCCGCCCGCATGGCAGCCATGACGTTTACCTGCTCCGTCGCCACGCACCTCGCAGGAGGCTCCGCCGGGCGCGAGGGAACGGCCGTGCAGATCGGCGGCACCATCGCCGACAACGTCGCGCGTCTCGTCCGGTTGGGAGCACGCGATCACCAAGACCTCATGCTCGCCGGTATTTCCGCCGCGTTCGGCGCGGTGTTTGGCGCTCCGCTCGCAGGCACCTTCTTCGGCATGGAGATGTGCTACGTAGGCAAGATCAACTACAGCTCCGGCATCTATTGCCTCATCGCCTCGTTCACCGCCGACACCGTATGCCGGGCGCTCGGCTGCACACACGCCTCCTACGTCATCGGCGCCGTGCCCGAGCTCGAGGCTCCAACGGTCGCGCTCGCCGTCATATTCGCCATCGTCTTCGGCCTTACGGCGCGCCTCTTCTCGCTCGCGATCCGTACCGTGCGGCGCGTGCTCGCGCACCGCATCACGAACTACCTCGTTGCTGCGCTCGCAGGCTCGCTCGCGCTGCTCGCCGTCTACTTCATCTTCGGCATCCAACGCTACGCCGGTCTCTCGACCTGGCTCGTAGAGGAGGGTTTTGCGGGAGACACCACGCTCGCCGACCCCTTCATCAAGATCGCCCTCACTGCGCTCACCCTCGGCACGGGCTTCCAGGGAGGCGAGGTCACGCCGCTGTTCGGCATCGGCGCATCCTTAGGGGGCGTGCTGGGGTCGCTCGTGGGAATCCCCTGCGCGTTTGCCGCGGCGCTTGGCATGCTCGGTGTCTTCGGATCGGCGCTCAACGTGCCCATCACAACCATCATGCTCGGTGTCGACCTCTTCGGCGGCGCGGCGATGCCGTACTTCGTGATCGTCGCATTCGTGAGCTACCTCGTCGCCGGGCACCGCGGTGTCTACCCCGCGCAGCGGATCGTGACACCCAAGCGCCGCTCACTCGCGTCCGATGCGAACTCCACGGTTGCAGACGCGATCGCACGCCACAACCAACAGGATACGAATACCGAAGAAGCCAACGCGAAACAACAACTTGCGCGATAATGTCAATACCATGAAGAGCGAACCGGACGCCATGCGCTATGACGGCGCCTCCGGAACGACTGGATAGGAGCGACATGCAACGCCGCGCACCTCGCGAGACCCCTCTGGGCAAGACGCTCATCATCGCCAACCCCGTGTCACAGCTCGGCCAAGGCAAGCGTGTTGCCGAACAGCTTTGGCGCTTCCTTTCGCTCTACCACCACGATCCAGAACGCTTCGAGCTCGTATACACCGAGCGCGCACGTCACGCGACGGAACTCGCTGAAGCGGCGGCGGACTTCGACTCGGTGATCGCGCTGGGCGGTGACGGCGTGGTGCACGAGGTCGTCAACGGCCTCATGCGCATCGATCGCGGCGCGCGGCCGGCGATGGGCGTCGTCCCCGTGGGGTCGGGCAACGATTTCGCGCGTACCTTAGGTATGGATGATTTCTCGGGCGAAAGCTCCGCGCGCTACCTGAATTGCGAGCGCGTGGCGTTCGACATCGGCAAGCTCTCGCTGTGGGACAATGCGGCGGATGCCGAAGGTGCCGCGCGGTCGTCCGCCCCAGATGCGAACGAGTATTTCGTCGAAACCTTCTCGTTCGGCTTGGACGCCGCTGTGGCGATGGGCACGTATAGCCTGCGCACGACCACCAAGCTCACGGGTAACGCGCTCTACATGGCGTCTGGTGCCGACGTCCTCCTCCGCAAGTTCCGCCCCTACCCCACGCGCATCTCGCTCGACGGTGAAGCGCCCGAGGAGCGCCGTACGTTCATCGGTGCCGTCCAGCTTGGCCCCACCTATGGCTCGGGTTTCCACATCTGCCCTGATGCCGACCCCACCGATGGCCTCTTCGATATCTGCCTAGCCAGCGGCCGTGCAACGCGCGTCGAAGCGCTTTCCCTGCTTCTACGTGCCAAGAACGCACACCACGTGGGCTCGCGGCTCATCAGCTTCGCCCAAGCCAGCCATATCGACATCGAGTTCTTGGGCGAAGACTATCCCATGCAGGCCGATGGCGAACGGGTGCGAGCCGCGCACGTCGTCATCGACATCCTGCCCGGCGAGCTCACCGTGCTGAAGCCCCTGCCCCGCCGCTGAGCCTGAACGGAGCCACCTCACGATGGCGAAGCCGCTTTACACGTGCGCCTCAAGCCAGGCGAGCACATCGCACTCGACGCGCTCATGATCGGATTCGTTTAGAATCTCGTGGCGCATGCCGTCATAGATAATCTCGTCCACCTGCGCCATGCCAAGTCTCCGGTATTGGGCGACGGCGCGATGCACGCCCGCACCACAATCGCCCACCGGGTCGTCGGCCCCGGCAATGAAGAGCAAGGGTACATCGCGCGGAATCCCGCTCGCCAAAGCGACGTCTTGAGAAGCGCTCGCCAGCGCCGTGACCGCCGCGTACCCGCCCACCGTGAACATGAAGCCGCAGCACGGATCCGCACGATACGCATCGACCACGGCACCGTCGTACGATAACCAGTCCTGTGGCGTGCGCGCATGCTTGATAGCACGACCATAAGCGCCAACGGCAAGCGAATCCACCAGCGCGCTGCGGTAGCGCTCACCGCGCACGCAGGCGAGCACATGACAGAGCGCGTTTCCCGCCCGAACAAGCCAACGCGGCTGCTGCCCGGTGCCGCACACCACGGCGGCAGAAACGCCCTCACCCCAACGCGCAAGGTACACGCGCACCATGAAGCTGCCAAGTGAGTGGCCGAAGAGCACATACGCCGCAGAAGACGAGTTCGGTTGGTCTGCCGTTGCCGCGGATCCGTATCGCGCCACCACGAGTTTCCGTAGGGCATGCATGTCCTCAAGCAGCATGTCGACGCCGTCGTTGAGCGGAATATGTCCAAGGCCATCGGACGCGGCAACGCTCCCACCGTGCCCGATGTGGTCTTCGGCGCACACGGCATACCCCGCCGCACACAACACGCCGGCAAACCGTTCATAGCGCTCGACATGCTCAGCCATGCCATGGACGAGCTGAACCACGGCGCGTGGGGGCGCTCCCGCTGCAACGGCATCTGGCTCCCATACCAGCGCGCGAATGCAGCTTGCCCCGTCTGCGCTCGGATACCTCAGCTCGCTTCGCTTCATGGGCGCTCCCCCGAAAAAAAGAGCCCGGTTAACCCGGGCTCTGTCAAACCAACTTGAACCTAGATAGCATCGAGTGCCTGCGCGACGTCGTCGATGAGATCCTGCGTGTCCTCGATGCCGCAGGAGAGGCGCACCATATCGGGCGCGATGCCTGCGGCCTCGAGCTCCGCATCCGTCATCTGACGATGCGTCGCGTTCGCCGGGTGCAGCACGCAGGTGCGCGCATCTGCCACGTGCGTGGCGATCTGCGCCACATGGAGGTTCTTCATGAACTCCTCTGCCGCCGCACGTCCGCCGGTAAAGCCAAAGCTCACTACGCCGCAGCAGCCGTTTGGCAGGTACTTCTGAGCGAGCTCGTGCCACGGATCGCCCGGCAGCCCCGGATACTTCACGAAGCGAACCTTGGGATGCTTTGCCAGAAATTCCGCCATGGCCTGGCCGTTCTTCACATGCTGCGGCATGCGCACATGCAGGCTCTCGAGGCCCATGTTGAGCAAAAACGCGTTCTGCGGACTCTGGATGCAGCCGAAGTCGCGCATGAGCTGCGAGGTCGCCTTCGTGATGAACGCGCCCGCCTGGCCGAACTTCTGCGTGTAGACGACGCCGTGATACGTCTCGTCCGGCGTGGTGAGGCCGGGGAACTTGTCTGCATGCGCATCCCAGTCGAAGTTGCCGGAGTCGACGATGGCGCCGCCCACTGCCGCGCCATGGCCGTCCATGTACTTCGTGGTGGAGTGCGTCACGATGTCCGCACCCCACTCGATGGGACGGCAGAGCACGGGCGTGGGGAACGTGTTGTCCACGATGAGCGGCACGCCGTGGGCGTGAGCGGCGGTGGCGAAGCGCTCGATGTCGAGGACGTCGAGAGCGGGGTTCGCGATGGTCTCGCCGAAGACGGCCTTCGTGTTGGGGCGGAACGCCGCCTCAAGCTCTTCGTCCGTGCAATCGGGTGCGACGAACGTGGTCTCGATACCCATGCGCTCGAGCGTGTGCGCGAGCAGATTGAACGTGCCGCCGTAGATGGCCGAGCTCGCGACCACATGGTCACCGCAGCCGGCGATGTTGAAGACGGCGAAGAAGTTCGCCGCTTGGCCTGAGCTCGTGAGCATAGCCGCCGTACCGCCCTCGAGCTCGCAGATCTTCTGTGCGACGTAATCGTTCGTGGGGTTCTGCAGACGGGTGTAGAAATAGCCGGCTTCCTCGAGGTCAAAAAGGCGGCCCATGTGCTCGGAGGTATCGTATTTCCACGTGGTCGACTGGTAGATGGGAATCTGGCGCGGATCTCCGTCACCAGGACGATAACCGCCCTGCACGCACGTGGTTCCGATATGCTCTGCCATAGTCTGACTCCCTCTCTTGGCGCCACGCATCCCTCTTGGCGTCCCGTGGCCGACGGTTCTACATACGGCTAAAATGGTATACCGTTTTCCAAGCGCTCTCTCATACTATTTTGGCGCGACCGCAAAACGTTACGAATGAATGCGCTTGGATTGCCGGGACGCGCTTACATGTCCATTGCCGAACCACGTCTTCACAGGAAGGAACCGCATGTCAGCCAACACCATCTCCGAACGGACAGACGACCTCGTCCAACAGGCAGTTGCCCTCCGCGCTGAGCGCAAGTTCAATTGCGCCCAAGCCGTTGCCTACGCACTCGCCGAAGAGGTCGGGGCAGACCCTGAAGCGATGTACGTGCTTTCCGAGGGATTCGGGGCCGGTATGGGCACGACCAGCGAGACCTGCGGGGCCATCTCGGGCGCGATCTTTGCGCTCAGCCAGCTGAACAGCGCGGGCACCGCGGCATCGGGCACCACGAAAGCGGCGACGTACCGGCTCGTTCGCGAGCTG
>CAJLVH010000035.1 GCA_905210055.1 uncultured Enorma sp.
CCTCGACGCCCGCCGCGCGGAGCTGCTGCGCGAACTTCTCGTTCTGATAGCGCAGGTAGTCGAACTCAGACGACACGACGACCGTGCGCGGGAACACGCTCAGATCCTCGCAGTACGCGGCCGAGATGAGCGGGTCGAGCATCTTCTGCGCATCGCCGGCGGTATAGACCGCGGAAAGGTCGTCCACGGAAGCCTTGATGCGGTCGACGCGGCTCTTCGCCTCGACGGCCTGCTCGGGAAGCCACGGGTACATATCGTACGACCACTCGGGCGGCACCGGGCCGCTATCCACCGCAGGGTACATCTCCATGACAAGCTTCACGAGGCCGGAACCGGCGCGCAACTGCACGACACCGTTTGCCAGACTGCCGCCGGCGGAGTCGCCCGCAACTGCGAGGCGGCCCATGTCGATGCCCAGGCGCTCGGCGTGCTCGACAAGATAATCGAGCGTCTCGTCACAGTCGTTTAGGCCCGCTGGGAACGGATGCTCCGGCGCGAGGCGGTAGTCGGGGAACACGACCACGCAGCCCGCCTGCTCCGCAAGATAGCGCAGCGCCGGACGGTACATGCCGATGTTGCCCACAGTGAAGCCGCCGCCATGGTAGAACGCCACCACGGGAGCGAGCGCCGCGAGCTCCTCGGGCGTGAACACGTAGAGCTCGATGTCCCGCACGTCGCCGCCATCGCGGCCGGTGAGGTGCATGGTCTCGACCGTCTCGGTGACGCCGCCACTGTCGATGTCGTGGTTCTCCTTGTTCGGACGCTTGCGCATCGCCTCGAAGTCCACACCCGCCGGAGTCACGAAGGCGCCGCTCAGGCGCTTCTGCGTGAGCTCGTAGACGCGCGGATCGAGCGCATGCTCGCGCTCCTCGTCCGGCATGGGGCGCAGTTCGAGCTCCGTGCCGTCGTCGAGCACAACAATCCGCGTGCCCGCGGCGATGATGTCGGCGAACGAGGCGTCGTAGGTCCTTCCGTCTTTCGCCATGGCACTCACCTACAGTCCTAGCTCGTCGAGCTTGGCGTCGAGCGTCGCGATTTCTTCATCCGTGAGCGACCAGTCGTAGGCGGAGCAGTTCTCGATGGCGTGCGCGTCGCTGCGGACGCCCACGAGCGCGCAGCCCACGTAATCCTTCTGCGTGCTCCAGTTGAGCGCGACCTGCCCGACGGGCTTGCCGTGCGCCTCGGCGATGCCGTCCATGACCTTCAAGAGCTCCTGTACCTTGGAGAACTTGGGCTCACGGAAGTAATCGTAGAACGTGAGACGCGTATCGCCCTCGGGGAAGTCGGGCGTGGTGCGGTACTTGCCGGAAAGGATGCCCGCACCCATGGAGCCGTACGTCATGGAGTCGATGCCGCGCGCGGCGCCCCACTTCATAAGGTCGGTGAACGTGCGGTCGACCATCGAAAACGGCGGCTGCTGCACATCGACCTTGCCGTACTTCTCGCACTCCTCGATCATCTCCGTGGTGAAGTTGGAAACACCGATGAAGCGGATCTTGCCCTGCTTGCGCAAGAGCTCGAGCGCGCTCATGGTCTCGGCGAACGGCGTGTTCATATCCGGCCAGTGCACGAAGTAGAAGTCGATGTGGTCGGTCTTGAGGTTGTAGAGCGAACTCTCGACCTCGCGCATGATGTTTTTGAACGAAGAATCGCGGTCGTAGCCGTTCGGGCTCGTCACGAGGCCGACCTTCGTGGAGATGAGTACCTTGTCGCGGTAGCCGCCGGCGAGAGCCTCGCCCACGACCTTCTCTGAGTAGCCGTTGCCATAGCACGGTGCCGTGTCCACGAGGTTCACGCCGTTATCGATCATGGTGCGGATGGCCTGGATCGAAGCCTCGCGGTCCACCGGGCCGTAGTTGTCGCCACCGATCGCCCAGGTACCCACCGCGAGCTCGGAAACGTCCACGCCCGCGTTCTGGAAATGCTTGTAGCGCATGATGATCCTTTCTGATTGAATAGAACAACAGGTGCCGTTCTGCAAGCGGTACCATCAAAAACGAGTCCGCCGGAGGGTACGGAGTGGCAGCAGCGTCTTGGCAGCCGAACAGGGCGGGGAGTAGAGGATTAACGCTCGCCCGGCGTCCCGACGTATGTCGAGCCACCCCGCACCCCTCCGGCGGACTCGCCCCGATGCCCCGAAATAGCGGCGGCCGACACTTCCATGCCGGCTGCCGCTTCGTCGTGATTCAACGGTATCCTACGAAAACCGAGTCGTTCCTTACATCACGCCGATGAGGCCGAGCACGATGGCGAGAACCATGATGCCGACGAGGATCACGTTCACGTTGACGTTCTTGTTACGCATGAGCCACAGCACGAAGAGGGTGAGGCACAGCGGAACGAGGCCGAGGAAGATCTGGTCCAGGTAGCTCTGGAGCGTGATGGGATCGGAGCCCTCGACCGGGAACGAGATGATGGAGGTGAACTTGACGTTCGCCGCCGTCATGGCACCGATCATCGTAAGGCCGACCGTCGAGGTCGCGCGCGTCACGAGACGCATGAGGCCGCCCTCATAGAGCTGGGAGATGAAGTTCGTGCCCAGCGTGAAGCCGAGGTAGGTCATGAAGTAACGGCACAGGACCGACGGGATGTTGTAGATGAGCAGGAACAGGATGGCGCCGAGCGGTGAGCCGCTCATGGCGATGTTGATGCCGATACCGGCAGCGATGACACGCAGGCAGCCCCAGAAGATAGCATCGCCGATGCCGGACATGGGGCCCATGAGCGAGACCTTGGTACCGTCGATGGACTCGGTATCGAAGTCGTCGTGCAGGGTGTTCTCGCGCTCCATGGAGGCGACGAGGCCCATGGCGAACGTGCCGACGTTCTGCGTGATGTTGTACCACGTGGTGTGGCGGGTCATCGCGTCGGCGCGCTTCTCGGGATCATCCTTGTAGTAGCGGTTGATGGCGGGCATAATCGAGTACAGCCAGCCATCGGCACCCGCCTTGGCGGCTCCACCGGCGCCGGAGGCGAACACGGTGAAGGAACGGAGGAAGATCTTGTTCAGCATCTTCCGATCTTCAGCGGAAAGCTTTGCAGTCAACTTGCTCATGCGAAGAAATCCTCCTCTTCAGACGTCGCGGCATCACCGGAAGCAGCAGTGGCGATACCCTTGTGCTCCATATCGAAGAGCTCCTTGTCGCGGAACGCCTGGATAGCGGCGAAGATGACGCCGATGCCGGCGATGGCGATCATGGGCAGGCCGAGGTAGATGTTCAGGATGAAGCCCAGGAAGAAATAGACGGCGAGCTGAGCGCTCCAGAGCATCTGGAGGAGCAGCGCCATACCGACGGCAGGCAGGAGCGAGCCGACGGCGTTGAGGCCGTTCATGAGGTTCGTCGGGATCTGGTTCACGATGGCCGAGACCGGCTCCGCGCCCAGGTACACGCCGAAGAAGGCGATGAGGGCGAACACGGCGTACTTAATGAACCACAGCACATAATGCTGGACAGCGAGGCCACGCTCATGGCCGGCCTGCGCCATGCGGTCGAAGTTGGGGCCGAAGAGCGTGCACACGATGTTGTTCATGAAGATGGACAGGAACGCGGTCACGACACCCACGGGGACGGCGACGGTGATGGCGGCGCTCTGCTCCACGCCCGCAACGGTGAATGCCACGGCGAGGGCGGTCGCGGTCACGGGCTCGGCGGAGATGGCACCGCCGATGTTCACCGCGCCCATGAAGATGGCCTCAAGCGAGGCGCCCACGATGCAGCCCATGGGGATGTCGCCCATGAAGATGCCGGCGACGAGGCCGACCACGATCGGGCGCTCGCACATGCACTGGCCGATGAGCCAGTTACCGCCGTAGCAGATCACTACGGTCAGCCAAGCCATAAAGGCCAAACCAAGCATATCTGGTTCCTTTCTCTCCCCGGGAAGGTCGGCGCTCCTCAGAGGGGCGGCGCGCCTCGCTTGCCCGGCTTAACCGATTACTTCGTGGCTTTCTCGATAAGCTCTTTGATCGAAACCTTGGGGTTCGACGGAATGAGCTGGTGGAAGACCGGCACGTCGAGCTCGCAGAGCTCCTTGGCGGCTTCCAGCTCCTCGGGGTTGAGCATGATGGTGGAATTGAGATTCACCTTCGTGGCGGGGTCTGTCTTATCGAAGCGGCCCACATTCGCGATGTTCACGCCCTCGATCTTGCCGGGGCACCCCTTCACGAGCTCGAGCACATCCTTCACGCAGTTCGTGAGCGCGAAGATGCGCATGGAATCGGCACGGGGATCGTTCACGATGCGGCACGCGTCCGGCACGTCCTTCACCAGAAGCTTCTGACCAGCAGGGGTGCCCATCTGAAGCGTCATGCGAAGCGCGTCGCTCTCCACCGCGTGCTTGTTCGCGACGATGATACGGTTGGTGCCAAGCTCCTTGGTCCACACCAATGCGACCTGACCGTGAATCAAACGGTCGTCCACGCGAACCTGTGCGATCATAGTTCCTCCTCTCCCTAGTCGAAGAAGTCGTCGTCGGCGCCCTCTGAAGCCGACTCGGTCTCCTCCGTGTCTACAAGCTGCATCGTGGCTCTGGCGGTCTCGATGGTCGCTTGGAGACTATCCTTCGTTATGCGTCCCGGGGCGAAAAGCACCTCGATGATGAGCCCCAGGTTGCAACCGGAAATATGGAAAACGTTGGGGTGGCCGGGAGCGATGAGTGCCACCTTCTGGCATACGCTTCCGCCATAGATGTCGGTAAAGATGACGCCGTCGTCATCTGGGCCAATCGAATCGACGAACGCCTGGATGCGCTCGGTGTAATCCGACTCGTCCACATAGGCGCAGATCGTCTCGATGGCATCCTCGCCGCCTGTTAGCAGCGAGATGGAGCTCTTGAAGCCGTCTGCGAGGTAGCCGTGCGTCGCGATAAGGATCTTCTTCATGCGCGTCTCCCTTTGCCTGTACTACGCGAGCGTGTAGCCGTTGGGGTTGAGCAGACGGATCTTCGAGGCCACGAAGTCTGTCATATCCTTGCCGGCAGCCTGCATGAGACCGAAGGCATTCTCGTCGAACTCGCCCGTAGCGACGTTCTTCTCGATGGACTTGTACATGGCGCGGAAGTACTCGGTGGCGATGTTGTACTTGCTCATGCCGAGGTTCACCGTCTCCTGGAGCTGCTCATCGGGAATATCGGAGCAGCCGTGCATGACGAGCGGGATGGACACCGCGGCACGAACCTCCTTGATGCGCTCCATGTCGAGGTGCGGGGTCTTCACGTACGGGCCGTGCGCGTTGCCCACGGCGATGGCGAGCGAGCCGCAACCGGTGCGCTCGACGAACTCCGCTGCCTGCGCGGGATCGGTATACATGTCCGAGCCCACGAAGTCCTCGGCGTTGGCACCGCTGCCCACATGCCCAAGCTCGGCCTCGATATCGACGCCGAAGACCTTGCCGACCTCGGCGACCGCCTTGGTGAGCGCGACGTTCTCCTCGTAGGGCAGGCTCGAGCCATCGACCATGACGGAGGGGAAGCCGTCGCGGATGCCGCCTACGGCGATGTCATAGCCGGCAGAATGGTCGAGGTGCACTGCCACGGGCACGCTCGCCTGCTCGGCGTAGTGGCATGCAATGGCAGCGACGAGCTTGAGCGGGATGTACTCGTAGAAACCCGGGAAGAACTGCACGATGACAGGCATGTGCTCCTGCTCCGCACCGGCGACGATGTACTTGATGGTCTCGAAGTTGAAGGTGTTGACCGCCGGGACACCGTAGTGATGCTCGGTGGCGTGCTTCAGGAGGTCGTTGACCTTGACGAGTGCCATGTGAAAACCCCTTTCGTTGCGGTTCCGATACTTCGACGAACGGCCATGCGGCCGGTGTGTCCTATTCGCGCGACACGGATGCCGCGGCGGGCTCGTGAGCGTGGGAGATGGAGGCGCGCCATGCTCGATAGGCCACGAGCACGACAAAGGTGCTCACGAGCACCAGCCCGGCAGACAGGAAATACGAGGCGCGCATGCCGAGGGTGTCGCCGATGGCGCCGCCCGCGAGGTTGGCGACCATCATGGCAAGACCGCTCTGCACGAGTACGAAGATGCTCTGACCTTGGGAGAGCTTTCCGGGAAGCACGGCCTCGGCTGCATAGCGCGTGCAGCAGTAGTACACGGTCATGTACGTCACGCTCTGCAACAGCTGCCCGGCGACCATGGTGGTGACGGTGCCCATGCCGATGAGTACCAGGCGGGCGACCATCATCACGCACGAGAACGCCAAGAGACGCATGACACCGAAGCGGTTCACGAGCTTGTGTGAGAAGAGCAGGATGGGAAGCTCGCTCAAGGCAGAGACGGCGCTGAGCACGCCCACGAGGCTCTGGCCGTACCCGAGCTCGACGACGTAGCGTCCGAGGAAACTGCCCGAGAAACCCAGGCCCATCTGACTCACGAAGGCGAAGGCAAGGATGAAGAAAATCTCCTGCGTGCGGAAGATGCCGAGCACGGGACGGTCCGAGGCGAAGCGCGCAATGGACGTCGCCTGGGGTTGCGCGGCCGGCTTTTCAACGGCGGCTTCTGCAGCGGACGACTCGTCTTGCGCAGCTGTGCGCGCACCCTCGCGACGACGCGCCTGGGGCAGCGCGATGACGGCGGCGAGGAACACGAGGGAAAGCGCCGTGACCACGATGAACTGCGCCTGTGGCGCGCGATCGAGGTAGAGCCCCACGATGAACACGACGAACGCGTAGCCGGTCGTGCCGCCCATGCGCACATGGGCGAACTCGACCCCGAAGTCGTTGCAACTCTGGATGACGAGCGCGTCGCACAGCGGCAGGAGGGCAGAGAAGAAGAGCACGAACACGATGGTCGCGATGAGTACCGTGAGGTAGCTCGTGCCGACGTAGTACAGCAGCGCCGCTGCGGCGGATGCGGCCGCGAGGAAGCCGAGCACGAGCTTGCGCTTGCCCGTCGCATCAGAGAGACGCGCCCACAGGGGCTGGATGAAGATAATTGCAAGCGGCGAGATGGTGAGCAGCACGCCCACTTCCGTCGCGGAAAGGCCGATCGAGGTGAAGTAGGAACTCAGGAACGGGGTATATGCTCCCGCGCACATCCAGTAGGTGATGTTAGCAACCAGAAGGAGGAAGCCCGTTAAGGAGAACCCCCCCCATGGGCGTTTTTACGGGTTGCGGACACAGCAGTCTGCTCGTTGGACAGCGCGCTATTGGAACGGGAATCCACTTGCATGTGACACGACGTTTCAGACGTTTGAATCGCCATGTACTCCCCCTCCCCGTTATCGCGCATCTTCTCCGCTGCGTGATCAGATGTCTCCACATCTTAAAACGAGAGTTTCATATTCTACTCTCTATATGAAACGCTCGTTCATTGAGTCATATCATAGCGATTCGCAGTTTCTTTGTGAAGTACTTTTTTGTAATGGTGTTTCATAATTATGAAATTCCCCTGCGTAGGGTACTATTTGCTCAGAAAGGAATGTGTCAAAGGAGCTGCCGTGCCCGACAAAAGCCGCGTGATCCAAACAATCCTTGCGCTCTATCACAGCCTGTCTCCCACCGATCAGAAGATCGCGGATTTCATCATTGAGCACCGAGACGATATCCCCGATATGACCATGCGCGTGATCGCAGCGGGCTGCGAGGTCTCGAGCCCCACCGTCTCGCGGTTCGTGAAGCGCATCGGTTATGACAGCTTCGCTGAGATGCGCCTTGCGCTGGCGCGCAACGAGGTGGCGTCAGGCAGCGGCTTCATGCTGGGCAACGCGACCGGCTCCGTCTCTTTCGACCACTTCCAGGAGTCGCTCGACTTCATCCTCTCCTGCAAGATGTCTGAGCTTGCCGATACCGTCGCGAGCATCGACCCCGATACCATCAAGGCCGTCATCACGCTCTTCCAAACATCGGACACCGTACTCATCACCGGCGTGGGCAACACGTTGAGCGTCGCGGCAAACATGGCGTTCAAGCTTCGGCATCTCGGTGTGCGCGCCATCGCGCCCTCAACAACCGAATACGCCGCAAGCTATTCTTTCATGATGAACGCCCACGACGCGCTCGTAATCATCTCGTCATCCGGCCTGTCGAAGCGGCTCAACCGCATCCTCGACAACGCGGAGGACAATGGCACGCCCGTGGTGCTCATTACCTCGAACCCGGAATCGCCGCTCGTCGCTCGTTCGACGTACGTGATCATGACGAGCCAACGCGACCGGCTCTTCGCCTACGGCGTCCCGTTCTCGCATAACTCGGTGAATTTCATCATCGAGGTGCTTTTCCTCTTCCTGCATGCGAGCTCGACCGACGTCGCGGAGCATATCAAGCTCTTCACGCATGCGTACGACGACCTCGATAAAGCCATCGACTTCCGCAGCGGAGAGTTCATCGACCTCGAAGACGGCACCGGCAGCGACTAGCCCCATGTCCCAAAAAGGGACAGGTGCATCTTGGGACATCTATTCTTCTGAATGATATTTTCAGTACCAGGTACTGAAATTATCATTTTGTAAGCGGGGCGATCACGGCCTGGGCGATCTTCTCGGCGAGCGCGT
The DNA here is from genome assembly GCA_905210055.1 of uncultured Enorma sp. Classification (GTDB taxonomy): domain Bacteria; phylum Actinomycetota; class Coriobacteriia; order Coriobacteriales; family Coriobacteriaceae; genus Enorma. The sequence continues at coordinate 8,502 of CAJLVH010000035.1, forward strand.
TCACCTGCGCGATGGCTTCGTCGCGCTCCTCGCCCTCAAAGTGATACGGCAGGTAGGGCTCCACTGCATCGTGAATGAGCGCGACATATTCCTTCGCGCCCTGGGACGAAAGGTGCGTGCCGTCGCCGTCAAAGAGGTCGTTCCGGCCTTCGCTGTAGCTGTACCAGTCGACGATGTGCACGTTGTCATAGCGATCCGCCGCGGCTTTGAGGGCGGCGTTCGTCGAAGAAACCCATCCCTGCGGGCTGCGCGTGGTCACGAACACCACGATGCGCTTGTCGCCCACGAGTTCCATGAGGCTGTCCACGGCGTCGTCTGTCACGTTGCCATTCGTTCCGAGCGCGAACACCACCACGCGCCCGGCGAGCCCTTGGCTCTCGTAGCTCGAGAACAGCTCCTCAGCGGCGGAGAACTGGCGGTTCTTCATGGCGTCGATGTGCCCATAGGGGAACGTCTCGTTGAAGGGATCGACGGCGCGAAGCGACACCGAGTCGCCGATCATGAGCACGTCGTAGGCATCTGCCGGGAAACCGTACGCATCCGTAGCGGGCTTTTGCTCTTCACCTTTGCCCGAGGCAGCGGAGTCTGCGCTCGGAGCGTCGCCTGATCCGTTCCCGTCATTGGAAGAGGCGTCGGGTGAACCCTCGATGAGCGCCGCGCCCTCCTCGCTCAGCGCCGAGGTGCTTGGCACGAAGACGAGGCCGCCCAGTGCACCGAGCACGAGAACTGCCGCGCAGGCAACCGGCACGATACGACTGCGCACGTATGTGGAGAGGCTGAAGCTGCTCGACGCGACCTGCTGGAGGAACGCACCGAAGGCGCCCTTGCGAAACGGCGTCTCGATGAAGCGGTACGAAAGCTCGGCCGCCAAAAGCACCACGCCGCACTCGATGAGGTAGACCCACCAGGGCTTGGCGCTCACATCGCCCACGGGGTTCATGAGCGCAAACAGCGGGAAATGCCACAGGTAGATGCTATAGGAGCGCTGTCCGAGCCACACGAGCAGCGGGAGTGAGAACACGCGCGCGAGCACTCCATCAGGCTGCACGCACGCAGCGATGAGCACAGCAGAGAGCACGGCGGCGATAACCGTGCCGCCGCGATAGGTGAACGAGGTGTAGCCGTTCGTGTACACGAAGAGCGCGACGAGCCCTGCGAGCGCGGCGACGCCGGCGATGTCGAGCGCGCCCTTACGGAGGATCCCCTGCTGTTGCGGCTTGCCACGATACGGATGCGCGGTCTCGCTTACCGCCTGAGTCGTCGCATGGGCATCCCAGGTGAAGGGGTTCATGGAGCTCGTGCGTACGAACGCGAGCAGCGCGCCGATAAGCATGGCGAAGGCGCGCGTATCGGTGCCGTAGTAGACGCGGCTCGGATCTGCCGCGGGGTTGTAGAGCAGCGCCATTCCCAGCGCGGAAGCTACTGCGAGCACTGCCACGACGATGCGGATCACCTTGCGGCGCGCACCGAAGCGCAGCAGCACGAACAAAAGCACCGGCCACACCACGTAGAACTGCTCCTCAATGGCGAGCGACCAAAAGTGCGTAAGCGGCGAGGGATCGCCGAGCGCGCCGAAATACGACACGTTGTTGAAGATCTGCCACCAGTTGTTGAAGAACAGGAGCGACGGTAGGATGTCGGGGCGCATCTTCGTGAGCATCACGTGGTTGAAGATGGTGCAAAGCAGCGCCACGACCACCACGAGCGTCACGGTGGCGGGGACGAGGCGGCGCACGCGGCGCACCCAGAACCCTTTAAGGTCGATCGTGCCTGAACGCGCGAACTCGATGCGCAGAAGGCGCGTGATGAGGTATCCCGAGAGCACGAAGAAGATCGTCACGCCCTGAAAACCGCCCTGCGCCCACGTGAAACCCAGATGGTAGAGAACGACGGCGATGACCGCAAACGTACGGATGCCATCGAGAGCGGGAATGTAGCGAGAGCGCGGGGCGTCGGAATGTCCTGCGCGCCCCGCGCGATCGTTCGAGGTGTCCGCCGAGCTTGCCGTAAGTGCAGCTGTGCGCGGCGAACCCGCAGCATGCGAGCGTGTACCCGAAGCGGCGGCATGGCGGGGCGCAGGCACAGACGCGCGGCGCGGCGTAGGCGTGGCAGACACCTTGCGGTGCGAACCGCGCTCCGGTGCACGATGTTGCATATGTCCAGCCATGAATCCCTGCCCCCGTCCTTCATCTAAGTGGGCAATTATACCGTGTTGGCCTGCAGTTCTGAAAACTCGTGACGATTCCCTTACCTTCAACCACATTTATATAATGGGTTGGTTGGGGGGTTGGTTGGGGACGTGCTCCTTCCAACCCATTTCTGAAGATCCAGACAAACCGGACGCTCTCTCTAAAAATGGGTTGGAAGGAGCACGTCCCCAACCAACCCACCATTAGAATCCAAGCGCTTGGAGGACAAACATCACGACGGTGAGCACCGTGATGAGCACAATCGTCGCCCAGGTGAGCGCATTCCACACACGCCCGTTGCGAAACCGCCCGAGGATGCGCTTGTCACGAGCGATGAGCACCAGAAACACCAGGAGCACCGGCAAGAGCACGCCGTTGATCACCTGCGCGCTCATCATGATGTCGAAGAGGTTCACATCGGGCAGGATCACCAGCAGCGCGGAAAACACGATGATCCCCGTGATGATGCCGCGATACGTGGGTGCCTCCTCCCACGTACGGTCCGCGCCGCGCTCCCAACCGAACGCCTCGCAGATCGCGCTCGAGGTCACGCCCGGCAGCACGCAGGCTGCTAAGAAGCTCGCCGCGACGAGCCCCGCGCCGAAGAGGATCGTCGACCACTGCCCCGCGATGGGCTCGAGCGCGAGCGCGGCGTCGGCGGCGTCGGCGACCTCGATACCCTCCGGGTGAAGCACCGTCGCCGTCGTCACGATGATGAACCATGCGATCGCGCACGCCACCACCGAACCCGAAACGGTGTCTACGCGCTGAAGCGCGATCCCGCTTTCGTCCACGTTCTTATCGACCACGTTGTTTTGCGCCAGAAAGATCATCCACGGTGCGATCGTGGTGCCGATCGTCGCCACCAGAAGCGACACGTAATCTGGATCGGCAACCATGCCCGGCGTGACCGTCGCAAGCACCACGGAGCCCCAGTCCGGCCCCACCAAAAAGGCGGCGGCCACGTACGTGAGGAAGACGCAGCTCACCAGCAGCAAAATCTTCTCGATGCGCTGGAAGCTTCCGCTCATGGTAATGAGCCAGATGATGAGCGCCACAAGCGGCACCGAGATGGCGGCGGGGACGCCGAAGAGCGCGAGCCCGCTCGCAAGCCCCGCGAATTCGGAAATCGTGACCGCGGTGTTCGCCACCAGGAGCGCGCCCATGGCGAGCGCCGAGAGCCGCACGCCGAATCGTTCGCGGATAAGCGAGGCGAAACCTTTGCCCGTCACGCAACCAAGGCGCGCCGCGGTCTCCTGTACCACGATGAGCAAGAGCGCCATCACCGGCAAGATCCACAGCGTGCCGTAGCCGAATGTCGCGCCGGCACTCGAATAGGTCGCGATGCCGCCCGCATCGTTGCCTGCGAGCGCCGCAAGAAGCCCCGGTCCCATCGCCCCAAGCACCGCGAGCGGCGTGAGGCGACTCTGTCCTTCCCTCGCCATGGCCTATCCCGCCAGCACCAGCACCGAGGCCGTCGAGGCGAGCGCGTAGATCACGCACGCCACGAGCACGGCGATGAGGCTCATGGCTGTGCCCGAGGTGTTGAGGCCGTGCTCGTCGCGCCAGAACAGCACTTTGAGGTAGACGACAGAGCTCGCCGCGCTCAGGGCAACCGTCGCCGCCGCGCACGCGAAACATGCGGAGAACATGCGCGCCGGGGCCGCCTGTTCGGCGCCCGTAAAGGCCGCGCCCATCATGAGCTGGCCGCACAGGAACACCACGAGCGCGATCGCCACGCCCACCGCAACGGTCTGTAAGAAGAAGGCGAGATACGGCGCCCCCTCATGCTCATCGTATTCGAGAAAGTAGCTGCGCACGAAGGCGGAGAAGCGGCTCGCCGTGAGCAGCACCACCGGCATGGCGCACATGGGATAGATGAAGCGCTGCGTGCCCGCGCCGAGGCTTCCCAGCGTCGCGGCGATGATGCCCGAGGCGACCGCCCATACGAGCACCCAGTAATGGCGTCGCGCGAACCACGAGAGCACATGCGTCGATTCGCCCTGCGCGTTCTCGCCCGCACCCATGCCGGCAATCTGCAGGTCTTCCTCGTGCTCCTCGGCAATGACGTCGAGCGCATCGTCGACGGTCACGATACCGAGCACATGGCGGTTCTCGTCGCACACCGGCACCGCCACGAGGTTGTATTTCGTCATCTCGTCCGCCACGTCCTCCTGGTCGAGGTCGGGCGCGACCCACACCACATCGCGATAGGCGAGGTCGGAAAGGCGCATGTCGAGGTCTGCGACGATGAGGGTGCGCAGGCTGAGCACACCCGTGAGCGCGCTCGTGCTATCGAGCGTGTAGACGTAGTAGATGCTCTCGAAATCCTCGTCAAGCTTGCGAATGGCCTCGATGGCGTCCGCCGCGGTATCGGTTGCGGGTAGCGCCACGAACTCCGAGGTCATGATACGGCCGGCGGTGTTCTCACCATAACCCAGGAGGTTGCGGATCGCGCGCTCCTCCTTCACGCCCATGAGGCGCAGGAGTTTCTCGGCCTTCTCGTAATCGAGCTCTTCGATGAGATCGGCTGCGTCGTCGGGATCCATGAGGGCGAGCATGCTCGACGCCTCTCGGTCGCTCATGCCCTCGATGACTTCGGCCACAAGCTCATCGTCGTCGAACTCGCTGATTGCTTCGGCCGCCTGAGCGGTATCGAGTTGGGCGAAGACCTGGCTGCGAAGACGCGGGTCGAGCTGCTCGATGATGTCGGCGATATCCGCCGGATGCAGCTCGTCGAGCGTCTTGTGCGACACGGAAAGCTTGATGGTCTGCGTGCTACGCTCCAAGAGGTCCATATAGGACCACGCGATGATGTGCTCTTCGAGGGGCTTTCCCCCCGCGCGGGCAAGCCGTGCGGCGATGCGCTCGAGCGCGGGGTGCATCGCGCGCA